>DASWFL010000117.1:0-8160 GCA_036394255.1 Steroidobacteraceae bacterium | reverse complement strand
GACTGATACTCGCGATTCGGGCTCTGGGCCATCTGCGCGACCCGGGCGCCTGGAGCGTGCTGGAGGGCCAGCTGGCCGCGCCGAACGCCCTGGTCTCCTTCTATGCCGCCGCCGCTCTCGTGCAGATCGACGCGCAGCGCGCGATGCCTGGAATCATGTCGCAGCTGGCGGAGCGCGAGAGCTGGCCCGGCGAGGCGATGGCACGGCTGATCGTGGACGCAGGCAACCAGGTCGCCAGCGAGCCGATTCGCGCCATGATGCTGTCGTTGCCGCCCACCAAGGTGCCGCCGCTGTTGCCGTGGCTCGCCCGCGTCGATTCGATACTCGCGAACGAGGTGGCCGTCGAGCTCCTGCGCCGTCACAAGGACGACGTGCTCGTGGTTGCAGCGGCGCTGCTGGTCGTGCTGGAACCGCAGGCGCTTCCCGGGCTGCTGCATTTTGCGACCTCGGCCGACGCCGACGTTCGCAAGAATCTGGCCCAGACGCTCGGCCGCATCGGTGGGCCGGCCGAAACCGGGCTGCTGATCCAGCTCATGTGCGACCGCGTCTGGTGGGTGCGTTACCGCGCGGGCCAGTCGCTGCTGAAGCTGCTTGGAACAGACAGCCTCACCCTCGACACGCTGCGCGCGCAACTGAAAGACCCCTATGCGCTCGACATGCTCGCGCACGTGCGCGCAGAGAGGGCGACGGCATGAGCCTGCACCTGGTGCTCGAGGCGGTGCAGTGGACCTTCCTCGCCTATTTCGTGCTGCTGGACCTCATCTACCTCGCTCTCAGCTGCGTGGCCCTGTTTGGGCTGCGCCGCTACATGGGCGGGGTCAGCGCCGCCGAGCGTGTCTACTCGCACCTGCAGATGCCGGTGTCGCTGGTCGTGCCCGCGTACAACGAAGGCGCGACGATCGCCACCTCGATCCGCGCGCTGCTGCAGCTGCGCTACCAGCATTTCGAGGTCATCATCGTCAATGACGGCTCGACCGACGATACGCTGGCCGTCCTCCAGAAAGAATTCGAACTGCATCCCTTTCCGGAGGCCTACCGGGTGCAGATCCGGACCCAGCCGGTGCGCGGCATCTACCGGTCGCTGAAGCACCCGAACCTGCGCGTCATCGACAAGGAGAACGGCGGCAAAGCCGACTCCATTAACGCCGGGATCAACGCCGCGCGCTACCCCCTGTTCTACGCCGGTGATGCCGATTCGGTGCTGGAGCCGAACAGCCTCGCGCGCGTGGTGCGGCCGTTCCTGGAGGACCCGCACATGGTCGCCTGCGGCGGCACGGTGCGCATCATCAATGGCTGCACCGTGCGCGGCGGCGTGATCGAACAGGTCCGCCTGCCGCGAAGTCCGCTGGCGTTGGTGCAGGTCGTGGAATACCTGCGAGCGTTTCTCGGCGGGCGAATCGGCTGGAGTGCAATCAACGGCATGCTGATTGTCTCCGGCGCCTTCGGCGTCTTTCATCGCGAGACGGTCGTTGCCGTCGACGGCTTCCGCGCTGACGCCATCGGTGAAGACATGGAACTGATCGTCCGCCTGCACCGCAAATTGAGCGAGCAGGGCAGGCGCTATCGAATCTCATTCATTCCAGACCCGGTCTGCTGGACCGAGGTGCCCGAAGACCTGGGCACACTGGCCCGGCAGCGCAGGCGCTGGCATCGTGGCCTGGCCGAGAGTCTGTGGAGCAATCGGAAACTGTGCTTCGCAAGACACAGCGGCACCGCCGGCTGGCTGGCATTCCCGTACTTCGTCCTGTTCGAGCTCCTGAGCCCGGTGGTGGAAATCGGTGGCCTGATGTTCATGGCCCTGGCCTTCGCGCTCGGCATCATGTCCCGCAACTCGTTCCTGGCCTTCCTTGCCGCCGCATTCGCGCTCGGCGTCATGCTCTCGACCACGGCCTTGCTGCTCGAGGAGCTGTCTTTCCACACCTATCCGAAGGCGCGCCATCTGTCCGCGCTGTTCGCGGTTGCCGTGCTCGAGAATTTTGGCTACCGGCAGATCACCTCCTACTGGCGGCTCCAGGCCCTTTTCGGGTGGTTAGCCCGCCGCCCGGTCGAGTGGGGTGTGATGAAGCGCAAAGCGGACTGGCAGCAGTAACGACGCGCCCGCGTGCTCGAGCCTTGCATCCCGGGCCATCGTTCGGGGCGCGCCAGCCTCGGCGAACTTGCCCGAAACCGGCCGGACTGGTATAAAGCCCGCCCTTCGTGTCGCGCCCCTGAGGCGGGGCTCGACAGTCAAGCCGTTGAATTATAAGGATTTGTCATGTCCCGCGTCTGCCAAATCACGGGTAAGCGCCCGGTGTCGGGCAACACCGTCTCGCATGCGAACAACCGCAAGCGCCGCCGCTTCCTGCCCAACCTGCACCAGCAGCGCTTCTGGCTCGAAGTGGAGCGGCGCTGGATCAGCCTGCGCGTGACCGGCAACGGCCTGCGCACGATCAACAAGCTCGGGATCGACGCGGTGGTCGCCGACCTGCGCAAGCGCGGCGAGCGCATCTGAAGCCTGCCCCATAGCAAGAGGCCCTGAGTCATGCGCGAAAAAGTCAAACTCCTCTCCTCGGCGGGCACCGGCCATTTCTACGTGGCGATGAAGAACAAGCGCCTGCACCCCGAGAAAATGGAGGTGCGCAAGTTCGATCCGGTAGTGCGCAAGCACGTCGGCTACAAGGAAACGAAGATCAAGTAGGCGCTGCCCCCGCGATCGCCCGATCGCCCCGCCCCGATTGCCCGAGCTTCCCGAAGTTGAAACCACGCGGCGCGGCATCGAACCGCTGCTGCGCGGCCGCCGTATCCGTGCCGCCCTCGTGCATGACGCGCGGCTGCGCTGGCCGGTCAGCGCCGATCTCGATGCCACCCTCGCCGGCCAGCGCGTGCTCGCGGTGCAGCGGCGGGCAAAATACCTGCTGTTGCGGCTGACGCGCGGCTCGCTGATCCTGCACCTGGGCATGTCGGGGAATCTGCGCCTGCTGCCGCAGGACTCTGCCCGGCTGAAGCACGATCACGTCGAGATCCGGCTGGACTCCGGCCTGGCCTTGCGGCTCAACGATCCACGCCGTTTTGGCAGCGTGCTGTACACGAGCGGCGACCCGCTCGCGCATCCGCTGCTGCGCGATCTGGCGCCCGAGCCGCTCGAGGAGCGCTTTGACGGCGCCTACCTGCACGCCGTGACGCGCCGCCGGCGCGTGGCGATCAAGCTGCTGCTGCTCAACAGCCGCCTGGTCACCGGCGTCGGCAACATCTACGCCAGCGAAGCGCTGCTGCACGCACGGATCCGCCCGCGGCGCGCCGCCCGCACGCTGAGCCTGGCCGATTGCCAGCGGCTCGCGGCAGCGATCCGGCGGGTGCTCGGCGCTGCCATCCGCGCCGGCGGTACGACCCTGCGCGATTACGTGGGCGCCGATGGGGAGCCGGGGTATTTTCGCCAGCGGCTGTACGTCTACGAGCGCGCGGGACTCGCCTGCCGCCGCTGCCGCACGCCCATCCGGCAGATTACCCAGGGTCAGCGTTCCACGTATTATTGCCCGCAATGCCAGCACTGAATCGCAGCACCATGCGCCGGCGCGAGCGCGCCCTCGCCGCGCGCGACCCGGTCATGGCGCGGCTCATCGCCGCGGCGGGGCCCTGCACGCTCGCGCCCCAGATGGAGCTTGCGCCCTTCGAGACGCTCGCAAGGGCGATCGCGCACCAGCAGCTGAATGGCACGGCGGCCGAGCGCATACTCGGGCGCTTCACCGCACTCTACGCCCCGGCGGCTTTTCCCCAACCCGCGGTGCTCGCGAGCACCGCGGACGAGCCGCTGCGCGCCTGTGGCTTTTCCTTTGCGAAGATCCGCGCGCTGCGTGACCTGGCGGACAAGGTCAACGGCGGGGTAGTGCCGGACACGCCGGAGCTGCACCAGCTGGCGGACCAGGCGATCGTCGAGCGCATTACGGCGGTGCGCGGCATCGGTCCCTGGACCGTGGAGATGCTGCTGATCTTCCAGCTCGGCCGGCCCGACGTGCTGCCGGTCGACGATTTCGGCGTCTGCAACGGCTTCCGCCTGGCCTACGGACTCAAGGGCATGCCCACGCCGCGGGCGCTGGCCGAATTCGGTGAGCGCTGGGCACCACAGCGCACGCTCGCGGCCTGGTACCTGTGGCGCGCGGTCGATTTGTCGCGCACGGGCAAGTTGCCGCGCCCGAGGAAAGCACCGCGCGTAAAACTGAAGAAATCGCGACCGGCACGGCCGGCGGCGAAGCCCCGAGGGCGGATTGCAAGGCGCGGGCGGCGCTAGCTCAAGGGGTGGCAGCGAGCCTGGGCGCGGGCCCAGCGGCTTGCTCAGTGCAACGCCCGGCTGAGGCGCCGCCCGAACACGACCACAAGCAAGGCGCCGGCGGCGGCGATAGCCGCGTGCAGCGCCCAGAAATCGGCGGGCGGCATTTTTTCGTAGTAGCTGCCGATCCAGCCGATCAGCATGTTCGAGACGAACAGACTCATGAACGCGAGGCCCATGAGCGTCGCGTTCGTCCTCGCCGGCGCCGCCCGCGAGACCAGTGCGAGTAGCGTGGGCCAGTAATAGAGGAAAGAGATTCCTATTCCGGTGATATGGAGCAGCGGCCAGAGCGGGTCCATGCGCGCGCCCCGGGATGCGAAGCTGGCGGCCACGAGGATCAGGTTGCTCGCCACGGTGATCCAGGCTCCGGTGCCGATCTTGGCGAGCTCGCCGGGTTCACGTTGGCGGGAAGCCTGGCGCCGCCACAGCCAGAACAGCAGGGGCACGCTCAGGATGCTGGACACGGAAAACAGCGACTGATACCACGGAATCGGGATGCGAAAGCCGCCAATGTCGGGCGCGACATACTGCTGAATCCAGATCGGCATCACGTTGAAGACCTGGTAGGTTGCGGTGGACTGGAAGATCGTGATCGTCATCACCGCAATGAGCGCCCACACGGTGCGCCATTCGGCAGCACTCAATCGGCTGCCCTCGTGGTTGCGCTGCTCTACCCGCGCGGGCAGGTAGCGGTATCCGTAGAGATAGGTCGCAAGCCCGACCAGCATGAAGAAGGCGGCGATGCCGAAGCCGTAGTGCCAGCCGTAGAGCTGCGCGAGCAGGCCGCAGAGCAGCGGGCCGGCGACCGAGCCGAAGTTGATGCCCGTGCTGAAGATGATGAAGCCGCGGGTGCGCCGCGCTTCATCCTCACGCGGATAGAGCGCCCCCACCTGGGCCGAGATGTTGCCCTTGAGAAATCCGGAACCGATCACCAGCAGCAGCAGGGCCAGCAGGAATGACTGGTCGAAGGTCATGGCGATGTGGCCCGCACTCATCGACAGCGCACCAAGCACCACCGCATTGCGCTGCCCGATCCAGCGATCGGCGATCATGCCGCCGAGCAGCGGCGTGAAGTACACGAAACCGGTGTAGAGACCGAAGATCTGCGAGGCGAGCGCCTGCGTCGACAGGGGGCCGAAGAGCGCCTGCAGTGCTGCACGCAACACCGGGAATCCGCCGATGCGCTCGACGTGCCCGGGCAGCAGCAGCTGATTCACCATGTAGAGGGCGAGCAGCCCCGTCATGCCGTAGTAGGAAAAGCGCTCCCAGGCTTCGGTGAAGGCGAGGTAGAACAGGCCCCTGGGGTGACCCATGAAGGCCGTGTCGCCGCTGTGCGCCGACGCTGCTGCGAGTGTGGTCACCGTGAGCGGTCAGTCGCCCGTTGGGGAGATCCGGAATTCCAGGACGGATTCGGTCTGCTCCAGGGTCTCCGCAAGCCGTCGGGCGCTGGCCTTCTTGGGCGAGCGAATGACCATGCTGTGCCGGCGGGCACCGACCTCCGTGTCCAGGCGATAGCTGAAGTTGGCGATGGAGAATCCATGACTCTCGACCAGGGCGCGCAGCTCCTCCTCCTTCAGCGCGGTGGCGCGCGCGAGCTTCAGGTCGAAATGAAAATAGGCGAACGATGGCATGCGTTCCTCGAGAAAGCGGAACAGGGAAAGCACGCCCAGCGTGATCGCGACGCCCACGACCAGGGGAAAGTAGAACCCGATGCCGGCCAGTATTCCGATCGCCGCGGTCATCCAGACCGAAGCCGCGGTCGTCAGGCCCCGGACTGAAAGCCCTTCCCTGAAGATGACGCCGGCACCGAGGAAACCGATGCCGGTCATGATGCCCTGTGCCATTCGCGTTGGATCGAGCCGGACGAGGTCACCGGTCAATTGCATCCAGCGCGTTTCGTAGGCGGTCACCAGCATGAGCAGGCTGGAGGCCGTACACACGAGCGCGTGCGTGCGAATCCCTGCCGGTCGCCCCTGGTAGGAGCGCTCGAAGCCGATCGCGGCCCCGGCGAGCAGCGCGACCACCAGTCGAAATACTATTTCCAGATTATCGGCTGCCATGGTCGTGCCCCCCTGTCTCTACTCGACCACTCCGCCACCCTCGCCGCGCGGATCGCTCGCGGCCTCGACCTTGCCGGCGGCGCGATCCCAGGTCACCGCCTGAAAGTTTCCCCAGCGATACGCCGAGGGCTCGAGCACATCGCCCTGCGCCGCGAGGATCTTGAGCTCATCGTCGCTGAAGGCGCCGGGCTCGTAGCGCACCACGTCGGGAAGGTACTGCTGGTGGTAGCGCGGCGCCCCGACGATCGCGGCGGCCGATTGACCGTCGAGAAACCCGAGCGTGGCGAGCAGGGACATGCCGATGATGAGGCTACCGCCCGGAGATCCACCGATGAGCAGGCGGCTGCCCGTGTCGACGAAGACGGGCGTGACCGAGGAGAGCATGCGCTTGTGGGGCGCGATCGCGTTGGCATCGGCGCCGACCAGCCCGTAGCCGTTGGGAACGCCGGCCTTCATCGAGAAGTCGTCCATCTCGTTGTTGAGGAACAGGCCGGTGCCCGCGATCATGCGTCCCGTGCCGAAGCCGAAATTGACGGTAATCGTCGCGGCCACGCGATTGCCGTCGCGATCGAGCACCGAGAAATGCGTGGTCTGCGGACCTGCGGCAGCACCGGCGCCGATGCCGGGCAGGGCCGTGCTCGGTGTGGCGCGATCCAGGCGTATCGAGGCGGCGAGACCCGCGGCGTAGTCGGCACTGGTCAGGCGCGGCCAGGGAATCTCAATGAAGTCCGGGTCGCCCAGGTACAAGGCGCGATCGCGATGCACGCGGCGCATGGCCTCGATGACCAGGTGCTTGCGTTGCACCGCCGTCGCGCTGCGCAGATCGAACTGCGCGAGGATGTTCAGCGCCTCGATGAGCCCGATGCCTCCGGAGCTGGGCGGCGGCGCTGAAACGATGCGCGCCCCGCGGTATTGCCCGACGATCGGTGCGCGCTCGAGCGCGCGATAGGCGCCGAGGTCGGCCTCGCTCCAGATGCCGCCCTGCGCGCGCACGCCGGCAACGAGCTGTGCGGCGAGTTCCCCCTGATAAAAACTGTCGAGCCCGTGCTGCGCGAGGCGCTCCAGCGTCGCGGCGAGTTCCGGCTGGCGAATCAGGGTGCCCACGGGCGGCACGGCACCATCGCGCAGGAAATTTCGCGCCACATCCGGCTCGGCCGCAAACTGGGCCAAGCGCCTCTCCAGAGCCTCGTGCAGGCGCCTGGTGAGCGGAAAGCCGGAGCGTGCCAGCCGGATCGCCGGTGCGAGGCTCTGCGCCACCGGCACCCGGCCGTATTTTGCCGCCAGCAGCGCCATGCCCGCCGGTTCGCCCGGTATGCCCGCGGCCAGCGCGCTGTCGGTCGACAGGCGCGGCACCGGCTCGCCCTGTGCATCCAGGAACATGTCCCGACTCGCGGCGGCCGGCGCAAACTCGCGTGCGTCGATGGCCGTCTCGAATCCATCGCTCTGGCGATGCAGCAGGTAGATGCCGCCGCCGGTCAGCCCTGATCCGGTGGGCTCGACGACCGCGAGCGCCGCGCTGACCGCGACCGCGGCGTCAAAGGCGTTGCCGCCGCCGCGCAGGACCTCGAGTCCGGCGGCCGTGGCCAGCGGATGCGCCGAGGCGATGGCCGCATGGCCAGGCGCGGCCGCAAGTGCGCTCGTTGGCGCTGCGGCTGGGGCCACCGATGCGGGCGGCGCGACCGCTGCGGGCGGCGCGACCGCTGCAGCGATGGCTGCGGTCGCGAACAGCAGCGCGAGGCAGGCGGGAACTGCGGCGTGTGTGCGGACTGTCATTGTTTATTGCGGCGCTTGAACGCC
>DASWFL010000116.1:0-2238 GCA_036394255.1 Steroidobacteraceae bacterium | reverse complement strand
ACTGCGGTGCAGGCTTTCGTGCAGGCGGCAAGCGAACGAGGGACGGTCGTGCTGCGATCCGCCGTGCGGGCCTTGCGGCCGCGCGGCGCGCAGATCGAGATTCACGACGGCAGCGGCCCGCGCCTGGCCGATGCGGTCGTTGTGAGTGCAGGCCTGGGCTCGCAGGCGCTGCTCGCGCCCCTGGGCGTGCATGCCCCGCTGCAATCCGTGCGCGGGTATCACATCGAGCTGCCAGGACAATCACCCTTCCTGGATGCGCCCGTACTGCATACCAACGAACACATCCTCGTCACCCCGATGGCGGGCCGCCTGCGGGCGTCGAGCTACATGGAGTTTGCGGCGGAGGATGCGCCCGCCGATGCCGCCAAGCCTGCCGCCCTGCGTCGCAAGGTCCGCGCACTCGGCTATGCCTGCGAGGCCAACGGCCCGAGCTGGGTGGGCTCACGCCCCATCCTCCCGGATTACCTGCCGGGAATCGGTCGCGCGCCCGGCCCGATCAGACTGTACTACGCGGTGGGCCACCAGCACATCGGGCTTACCCTGGCGCCCGTGACCGGCGATCTGATCGCGGACCTGGTGGCGGCAAGGCCGCCGCGGCTGCCCGTAGCGGCCTTCGACCTGCGCCGCTTCGGATCCCCATCGCGCTGAGCACAACCGCGCGAACCCGTTGGAAAGTCTGTGAAATACGTCACGGTGGCTTTTGGAGGCAAATCGGCTAAGCTGGTGTCCAGCATGGAGAGCCGGTTCGCCGTGATGCGTCGAGGCCTGCAGTTTTGCCTTCTGTCGCTGAGCCTGTTGGTGCTCGCGCCGGTGACGCTTGCCTGCGATTCGGCGACACCGGACCGGGATTGCTGTCACACGGGCTCAGGTGCGCCCTGCGATGCCTACCATGGCTCAGGTCTGGCGGCATCCGCGCCGTGGTCCTGCTGTGGCGCGGCGCCAGCGCCGCTTTCGGCCGCGAGCGCTGTCGTGTTGGTGCGCCCGCGCGTCGGCACCGCTCCAACTGGTTCACCCGATCTTTTGGTGGTATCCGCATCCTTGGCACTGATATCGGGCTCCCGCGAAGCCGATCCGGCGGCGCCGCCGATCAGGCTGCTATTGGCGTTGAATCCCGAACCGATCTATCTGCTCACACGTCGACTGCGCTTGTAACGCCTCCCCCCGCCGACCCTGATCCTCGGGTCGGCCACCCTCACGCGAACTCATGAATCCGGCTCATTGGCCGGGAGTCGTCCGTCGGACGCGTTTGTCTCGAGGCAGCCCGTATGAATGTTCTGAAGTGCAGTGCTTGTGTGTCGTGGCTTTTGTTGATGGGTACCGGCGCGGCCGGCACCGCCGATCATCTGCTCACGCTCGATGACGCCGTCGGCATCGCCATCGAAGCCGCTCCTCAACTCCGGGCGCAGCGGGCCGCGATTGACAGCGCACAGGCGGCTGTCGTGAGCGCCGGCCGCTTGCCCGATCCGGCACTCGTCGCCGGCGTCGAAAATCTCCCGTCCAATGGCATGGAGGCCTGGTCCTTCGATCGCGATTTCATGACGATGCGGAAGATCGGAGTGATGCAGAGCTTCCCGAGCGGCCGCAGGCGGCACTCGGAGAAAGTGTCCTCGCAGGCCAGGGCCGCGGCCGCCGAACTGCAGGCCACGCAGAGCCAGCTGGAGGTCTCGCAGTCCACCGCGCAGGCCTGGGTATCCCTGTACGTCGCCAAGGCCTCCGTGGTACAGCTTCAGGCACTGAAGCCTGCCTTGACCTTGCAGGTCGAGCTGGCGCGTGCCGCCGTGGCGAGTGGCGGAGCCCAGGCGAGCGATTCACTCAGTGCTCAGGCAGAGGCCGTCGACCTCGATGATCGCCTGCTCGAGGCGAACCGGGAGGTGGCGGCTGCGCAGGCGGAGCTGACCCGATGGATCGGATCGGAGGCCGATCAACCGCTGGCGCCGGCTCCATCATTTACAGAACTCCCCGGCAGCGCCGCAGACTTGCTCTCGTCGTTGCACCATCACGCCGCGCTGCTGGCCTTCGACGCCAGAATTGCCGTCGCCAAAAGCGAGATTGAAGTGGCGCGCGCAGCTAAACGGCCGGACTGGAGCGCGGAGCTGGACTACGCCAGGCGGGGGCCCGGCTTTTCCGACATGGTCTCGCTGGAGTTTCAAGTCTCGCTGCCGCTCTTCCCCGGCACCCGCCAGGACCCCGCTATTCAGGCCAGGACTGCGGCGGTCAGGCAGCTCGAAGCCGATCGGG
>DASWFL010000115.1:0-6468 GCA_036394255.1 Steroidobacteraceae bacterium | reverse complement strand
ACACCGCCCCGACACGCTTGCCGCCGGCATCGAAGCGCGCCTCGACCTCGGCCGGATTGTAGTAAACCGGACGGCCCGTTGCCGCCTGGCGGTAGTAGATCTGGTTGAGCACCATGCCCTGCGTGAGGAGCCTGCGGAAGGGCTCGGACAGCGCGACCAGCCCCAGATCGCGCATCACGCGGGTCCAGAAGCGCGAGTACAACAGGTGCAGGATCGCGTGTTCGATGCCGCCGATGTATTGATCGACCGGCAACCAGTACTGCGCACGTTCATCGACCGGCATGGAGTCCTGGTCGGTACAGGCGAAACGCAGGAAATACCACGAGGAATCCACGAAGGTATCCATCGTGTCGGTCTCGCGGCGTGCGCTCTGGCCGCAGCGTGGACAGGCGCAGCGCAGGAAGGCCTCGGACCTGGCCAGCGGATTGCCGGAACCGTCGGGCACCAGGTCCTCGGGCAGGCGCACGGGCAGCTGCGCATCCGGCACCGGCACCTCCCCGCAGGCGGCGCAGTGGATCAGTGGGATCGGGCAGCCCCAGTAGCGCTGCCGCGAGATGCCCCAGTCACGCAACCGCCATTGCACGCGCGCTGTGCCGAGACCGCGCCGCTCGAGCGCACGGCTGATCGCGGCGACGGCGTCGGCGGAGCTCAGGCCGGAAAACTCGCCGGAGTTCACGGTCACGCCGGCCTCGGCGTAGAGGCCCTGCCACTGCGGACCCACCTGCTCCCAGAGCGCGCCGGCGGGCCGGATCACGGTACGCACGGCAATGCCGTGGCGCTGCGCAAATTCGAAATCGCGCTCATCGTGCGCCGGCACGCCCATGACCGCTCCGGAGCCGTAGCTCATCAGCACATAGTTGGCGACCCAGACCGCGATCGGCTCGCTGGTCAGCGGGTGACGCACGTGCAGGCCGGTAGGCATGCCGCGCTTTTCCATGGTCGCCACCGCGGCCTCCATGGTGCTGCCGCGCCGGCACTCCTCGACGAAGGCGCCGAGCCGTGGATCACGGGAGGCGGCGGCCAGCGCCAGCGGATGTTCGGCGGAAACCGCGGCAAAGGTCACGCCAAAGAGGGTGTCGGCGCGGGTGGTGAACACACTGAGCGCGCTGGCGGCACCAGCGCTGCCGGCGGCGGTAGCGCCAAGTCCGGCCAGCGTGTCCTCGGCATAGGGAAACAGGACCTCGCAGCCCTCGCTGCGGCCGATCCAGTTCGCCTGCATCGTCCGCACGCGCTCGGGCCAGTCGCTGAGGCCATCGAGCGCCGCGAGCAACTCCTCTGCATAGGCCGTAATGCGCAGGTAGTACATCGGGATCTCGCGCTTCTCGACCAGCGCCCCGGTGCGCCAGCCGCGCCCATCGATCACCTGTTCGTTGGCGAGCACCGTCTGATCGAGCGGATCCCAGTTGACGATGCCGGTCTTGCGGTAGGCAATGCCGCGCTCGCGCATGCGCAGGAACAGCCATTGATTCCAGCGGTAATACTCCGGATCGCAGGTCGCGAACTCGCGGCTCCAGTCGAGCGCGAAGCCCAGCGCCTGGAGCTGCTGCTTCATGTAGGCGATGTTCTCGCGCGTCCAGCGTGCCGGCGGCACGCCATTGGCGATGGCGGCATTTTCCGCCGGCAGCCCGAAGGCATCCCAGCCCATCGGCTGCAGCACGTTCAGGCCCTGCATGCGCATGAAGCGGGCCAGCGCATCGCCGATGGCGTAGTTGCGCACGTGCCCCATGTGCAGGCGGCCCGACGGATAGGGAAACATCGACAGGCAGTAATACTTGCCGCGGCCGGCGCTCTCGCGCGCGGCAAAGCTGGCATTCGTGGACCAAAAAATCTGCGCGGCGCGCTCGACGGCGGCCGGATCATAGCGTTCTTGCATGGGCGGAGCGGGCGCGGCCAGGTCAGGGGTTGAACCCCTAAGGATACACCAGCGCCCATTCCCCCTTCCGGGATCGCTCTGTTGGGCTCCCGCCCCGCCCAGGGGGCCGACTGTGGTTGCGGCGCGCTACTGCACCTGGACCGTGACGATGCGCTGCTGGCTGCTGCCCTGCGAGGCGTCGTAGCTCTGCACCAGCAGGACGATCGAGCGCCCCGCGTCGCGTACCGCCTCGCGCAGCTCGGCCACCGAAGCCACACTCTTGCGGTTGGCGCCCAGGATGACTTCGCCCGCGCGCAGACCGGCTTCCGCCGACGGGCCATCCGTTTCCGTGATCACCACGCTGCCGCCGGTATGCAGCTGGTTTCTTTCGGCAGCGCTGAGCTCGCGCACGCTCAGGCCCAGGGCTTCGAGCTTGTCGGTGCTGCCGCCGCTGCCGCTGGCACGAGCCACGGTAGCCTTATCCTTGAGTTCCTCGACGGTCACGGTGACGTGCCGCGTGCCCTTGCCCCGCCAGACCTCCAGGTCGGCGCTGGAGCCGGGGCGGATCCCGGCGATCAGCGCCGGGAGTTCCGAGGACTGTTCGATCTTGCGGCCATTGACGCTGAGGATGATGTCTTCGGGCTTCAGGCCCGCCTTGTCGGCCGGTCCACCGCTGTCGACGGAACTCACCGCAGCGCCACGCGGCCGATCGAGCCCGAAGCTCTCGGCCAGTGCGGCCGTCACCTGCTGGATGCTCACGCCGATGCGGCCGCGGGTTACGTGCCCGGTGGCGGCCAGCTGGGTGCGCACGTTGTTGGCGATGTCGATGGGAATCGCGAAGGACAGCCCGGCGTAGCTGCCGGTGTTGCTGTAGATCTGCGAATTGATGCCGACCACTTCGCCGCTCATGTTGAACAGCGGCCCGCCGGAATTGCCGGGATTCACGGCCACGTCGGTCTGGATGAAGTTCACGTAGTTGTAGGCCGAGCCGCCGCGCACTTCGCGCCCGATCGCGCTGACGATGCCGGCGGTGACGCTGTTCTGGAAATTGAAGGGCGAGCCGATGGCGACCACCCACTCGCCCGGCCGCAGCCGGCTGGGGTCGCCGATCTTCACGGTGGGCAGATTCTTCGCGTCGATCTTCAGCAGCGCGACGTCCGACTTGTCATCGCTCCCGACCACCTTGGCCTGGAATTCACGCCGATCGGTGAGCCGCACGGTCACGCGCGTGGCGTTGTCGACCACGTGCGTGTTGGTGAGAATGTAACCATCCGAGCTGACGATGAAGCCCGAACCCACGCCTTCTTCCGGCGTGTTGTCGCGGGGCTGGTTCTGGAACTGGCGGAAGAAATCGCCGAAAGGATCGTTGTTGTCATCCGAGAACGGATTGCTGAAGCCGCGCGGCCCGTTGCGCTGACGCTTCTCGATGACGGTGACGTTGACCACGGCCGGGCCCACCTGCTCGACCAGGCCGGCGAAATCAGGCAGGCCACGTACCAGCGGCGCCGCCGGCGTGCCTCCGGGCTGCGTGGAAGCGGCCGCCGCCGTGGCATTGGGTGCCGCGGTGGAAGACTGCGGCGCACACGCCGTCATCAGCGTGGTGATCAGGACAATGCCCACCAGGCGGTGGGAAGCAACATTATTGGACATCGATGGCTTGCTCCAGCTCTGCTCAGATCATTAAGGGACCAGAAATCGGCAACCGCGGGGATGATACCCCGGCCCGCAGGGGGCCCCCGGTTTTGCTGCAGATTCAGCTCTGCCGCTTCCAGGCGGCCAGCGCCAGCGCGAGGAGCCCCAGCAGCAGCACCGGCCAGTTACCGAACCTCAGGTACGGGGATAGACCGTGGCGCGCCACGACGGTTCCGCGCAGCACTGCGGGTCGATACTCGGGGGCAACCGCCACCAGCTGCCCCTTCGGTCCGATGATCGCCGACACCCCGTCGTTACCGGCCCGCACCAGGTAGCGAGCGGCCTCGATGGCCCGCATGCGGGCAATCTGCAGGTGCTGGTAGCGCGCCGGGGACCGCCCGAACCAGGCATCGTTGGTGACATTGACCAGCAGGTCCGAGCGGGCCGCCAGCGACCGCTGTGCGCTGCCGAACGCGTCCTCATAGCAGATCGAGGGGGCGATGCGCAGGCCGCCGGCCACGAGCGGTCCCTGCAATGCCGCCCCGCTGGTGAAATCGGAATACGGCAGGCTCATGAATCGCAGCCAGCTGCGTACGAAAGCGGGCACGGGAAAGTACTCCGCGAACGGCACGAGATGACGTTTGTCATAAAACGCCACGCCGCCGGTGAGCGCGAGGATCGAGTTGTAGTAGTCCTCGCCGTTGTCCGCGAGGCGCACGACACCCATGACCACGGCGCTCCCCTGCGAACCCGCGCTGGCCTGGATCGCGGCCAGGTAGCCGGGAATCTCGTTGGCCAGCTCCGGGATCGCCGCCTCCGGCCAGAGGATCAGGCGCGCACCCAGGGCCTGCCCGTTCAGGGAACGGTAGAGCGCCATGGTGGGCTCGCGATTATTCAGCTGCCATTTCTCATCCTGCGGGATCGCCCCCTGGAGGACGGCCACCGGCACCGGTGCACCGGTGGGCTGCGTCCAGGCTGAACGCTCCAGCAGCCAGCCCCCGCCCCAGATGAGCGTGCCCAGCGCGAGGGCGGCCAGGCGCGCGCGCCCGCGCCCCTGCCACAGCGCCAGCAGGGCCCCGGCCTGAAGCAGCAACAGCGCGGAGAGGCCATAGACTCCAGCGACCGGGGCGTAGCCCGCGAGCCAGGTATCGGTCTGCGAGTAACCGAGTGACAGCCAGGGAAAGCCCGACAGGGCCCAGCCGCGCAGCCACTCCGTGAGCAGCCACGATGCAGGGAGGCCGGCGTAATGGCGCCAGGGGCCCGCGGCGGGCAGGAATCGCGCCGCAAACCAGCCCAGCAGTCCGTAGTAGCTGGCCATGAAGGCCACCACCAGCAGCACCAGAGTCAGGCTCAGCCACACCGGCGCGGGCCCATGATCATGAATCGAGATGTACAGCCACCAGGTGCCGGCACCGAAATAGCCCGTGCCAAAGCAAAGGCCCAGTGCCGCTGCGCGCCGCGGTGTCCCGCGCCGCCACAGCAGCATCAGGGCCGCGGGACAGAGAATCGCCAGCGGCCAGAGATTGAAGGGTGCGAAGGCCATGGGCAGCAGCCCGCCCGCCGCCAGCGCCGCCACCCACGGCCACGACGACGCGAAAAGCGCGCGGCGCCGGGCTCTCACGAGGCCGCGGACGCGCCGCGCAGCGGCGCAACGTGGAGGCTGTCGATGCGCCGCCGGTCGGTGCGCAGCACGCGAAACTCGAAGGTGCCGATGGTCACGGTCTCCCCGCGCCGCGGTACGCGGCCGAGCTGCTGCATGACCAGGCCAGCCACGGTGTCGAACTCCAGATCGCTGAAGCTGGTGGCAAAATGCTCGTTGAATTCCGTGATGCGCGTGGCCCCGCGCACCACGAACTGGCGCTCTCCGTCGGCGCGGATGTTCTGGTCATCCTCCACGTCGAATTCGTCGTCGATCTCACCGATAATCTGTTCGATCACATCTTCGATGGTGATCAGCCCGGCGACACCGCCATATTCGTCCACCACGATGGCCATGTGATTGCGGTTGCCACGGAATTCCTTGAGCAGGACGTCCAGGCGCTTGGCCTCCGGCACGAACACGACGGGTCGCAGGAATTCGCGCATGTCGAACTTCGAGGCGGCCTTCGCCCCGGCCGCACGCAGCAGGTCCTTCGCGAGCAGGATCCCGACGACGTCATCGCGATCGCCGTCGACCACCGGAAAGCGCGAGTGCCCCGACTCGACGACCGCCGGCAGGATATGCGAGAGCGGGTCCTCGCGCCGTATGCAGACCATCTCGGCCCGTGGCACCATCAGATCGCGCGCCTGCAGCTCGGCCATGGTCAGCGCACCCTCGACCATCGCCATCGCATCCGTATCGAGCAGGCCACGCTTGGTGGCCTCGCGCAGCAGCTCGAGCAGCTGGGCGCGCTCGGTGAGTCCGCCGGCCAGCGTGCGTGTCAACCGCCCGCGCCAGCCGCCGCCGTCCTTCCCCTTTGCCTTCGCCTTGGCCACCCTCAGACGCTCCGGTACGGATCGGCGACGCCGAGTGAGCGCAGCAGGCGCGCTTCGCGCCGCTCCATGCGCTGTGCCTCTGCCGGTCGCTGGTGATCGTAGCCGATCAGATGCAGCGTGCCATGGATGACCAGGTGCATCCAATGTGCGCGCATGGTCTTGCCCTGGGCACGCGCTTCGCGCCGCAGCAGTTGCGGGCAGATGACCAGATCGCCCAGGGCGCCCAGGGCGCCGCGCCGCCGGGCCGGGCGCGCCGCGGCGGGGAAAGACAGCACGTTGGTGGAATGATCGCGGCCCCGGAAACGCCGGTTCAGGCTGCGGCTGCGGGCCGGGCCCACGATCAGGACTGAAAGCTCGCCGCCGCGGGCGCGGCGGCCCAGCGCCACGCTGGTCCAGTATTCCAGCGCCGCGACCCCGGGCGTCCAGCCGCGCCGGGTCGCACGCCGCAGGTGCACCCTCACACCGCCGGAGACCGCAGGCGGGCGACGCCTATGCATGCGGCCCGCCGG
>DASWFL010000114.1:0-4088 GCA_036394255.1 Steroidobacteraceae bacterium | reverse complement strand
AGCAGCGCGCCGGGGATTTTCGTACCCCCGAGGGCAGCTACCGGCTGACCCGCCGTAACGCGCACAGTGACTATTTCCTCTCGATCCAGGTTTCCTATCCGAACGATACGGACCTGCAGCGCGCGCGACGCAACCGCTGGGTGCCCGGCGGATCAATCATGGTGCACGGGCTGCCCAACACGCTCAGGCACCCTCCCGACTACTACGCCGTTGCTGACTGGACGGACGGGTGCATCGCCCTTTCCAATTCCGACATGGTGGAGTTCTGGCTGCTGAGCCGCGACAACATGCCCATCGAGATCAGGCCCTGAGGGGGGCGATCCGCCGCCTGCCGCCAGCGCCCGCCATGGAAACCAGTGTCGTCATTCCCGATGCCGTCGATGCGCGGGTCGGTCCGCGCGGGAGCCTGGAGAATCTCTCGCAGGCCGAGATCGCCAAGCTCCTCGACTCGAGCGCGCAGGGCCTGTATCCGCTGTTTCGCAACTGCGCCCTGGCGGTGCTCAACGCCGGCAGCGAGAGCGATGATGCCCACGAGATTCTGCAGCGCTACAGCGCCTTTACCGTGCAGATCGTGCGCCAGGCCTGGGGCATCAAGCTGCAGATCGCCAATGCGCCGGGCACCGCCTTTGTCGACGGAGAAATGATCCGCGGCATCAAGGAACACCTGTTTGCGGTGCTGCGCGATGTGATCTACACCGCCAACGAGATCATCGGCGCCGGCCGCCTCGCGACCAGCGATCCGGCGGCGATCACCAACGCCGTGTTTCATATCCTGCGCAACGCCCGCGTGCTGGATTTCAAGGCACGGCCCAATCTGGTGGTCTGCTGGGGCGGGCACTCGATCGCCGAGGCCGAATACCAGTACACCAAGAAAGTCGGCTATGAGCTCGGCCTGCGCGCGCTGGACGTCTGCACCGGCTGCGGGCCTGGCGCGATGAAGGGCCCGATGAAGGGGGCGACCATCGGCCACGCCAAGCAGCGCATCGCCAACGGGCGTTACCTGGGACTGACCGAGCCGGGAATCATTGCCGCCGAGCCTCCCAATGCCATCGTCAACCAGCTCGTGATCCTCCCGGACATCGAGAAGCGGCTCGAGGCCTTTCTGCGCCTGGCACACGGCGTGGTGGTGTTTCCGGGCGGCGTGGGCACGGCCGAGGAGGTGCTCTACCTGCTGGGTGTCCTGCTGGAGCCGGCCAATTCCGGCATGCCTTTGGCGGTGGTGTTGAGCGGGCCGCGCGAGAGTGCGTCCTGGTTCGAACAGCTGTCCGAATTCATCGAAGGCACGCTGGGCAGCGCGGCGCTCGCGCGCCTGACTTTTATCCTGGACGATCCGGCGGCCGTGGCACGACACATGGTGCGCAGTCTCGCCGAGGTGCGCGAATACCGCCGCAGCCGCAATGATTCCTACAATTTCAACTGGCTGCTGGAAGTGCCGCCGCCGCTCCAGCAGCCCTTCGTGCCCACGCATGAGGCGATGCGCGCCCTGAACCTGAGCCGGGGGCAGCCGGCGCACGAGCTGGCGGCCGACCTGCGCCGCGCCTTTTCGGGGATCGTCGCGGGCAACGTCAAGGAACAGGGCCTCGCGGCGATCGCCCGTCACGGGCCCTACGAATTGCGCGGCGACACCGCTGTCATGCGCCTGCTCGACCGGCTCCTGACAGCCTTCGTGCAGCAACAGCGCATGAAGCTGCCGGGCAGCCGCTATCAGCCCTGTTACCGCCTGGTTGCCTGAATTTCGGCAGCTGCCGCGGTCCCCCGCGAGCTGAGAAGCACTGCGCGTTGCGGGTGCGCGCCAGTGTGACCCAGTTCCTCTACCCCCTCGGCCAACCGCCGTACCCTGCTTCGAAGCAAAGGGTGAGCGCACATGAGCAAGTACGATCCGCCGACGCGCCCGGACGCCGGCAAGAGCGACGCGGGCAGCACCCCGGCACCTGAAGGTGGCGCCGAGGCCTACGCGCGCTGGCTCGAACACATGCAGCGCACACGCGGTCGCCACGCCGCCATCACCCGCAATCTCTACACCTGGTCGAACTACAAGAACTGGGCGGACAAGGTCCGTACCAGCTGGGACCCGGACTCAGGCAAGTAGATTCGGCCGCGCCTCAGGCGCCTGCGTCGCCCGGCCCGACGGTTCGTCCAGCCAGGCCAGCAGGGGCGCCCAGCTCTCCAGATCCTCGCTCACCTGGTACGCCTTCATCTCATGCAGGCTCAGGCCCTGGTCGGCAACGCGCACGTAATTCTGTGAGTCCCGCAGCGTGGTGACGATGGGGATGTGGAGAGTCTCCAGGAAGCGGGTCAGGGACCCGTACATCAGCGTATTGCGGCGTACGCGATTGGCGATGATCCCCAGCCGGTTCTCGCTCCGGCGCACCTTCGCGACCAGCAGCAGGCTGGTAATGCAGCGCGAGCAGGCGTGGATGTCGATGTCGGAAGGCAGTACGGGCACCAGGATCTTGTCAGCACCGGCCGTCAGCTCCGGCATCTCGTGGGCGTCCAGCCCCGCCGCGGTATCGACGATCACGCGGCCGGTCCCGTTCGGAATGCGCAGCTGGAAGGCGCGCGTCACGCGGTTGTCGCGCTCGGATGTGCTGATCAGGTGGATGGTGGCCTGGCCGGGCTGACGCTTGCGCACCCACTGGGTGGCCGATGCCTGCGGGTCATAATCCATGAGCGTCGGCCGCTCTCCCTGGAGCGCGTAGTAGCCCGCCAGGTTGACGGCAACCGTGGTCTTGCCCGAGCCGCCCTTGGGATTCAGGACGACGATCCGCTGCATGCGTATTTCCCCGAAGCAAGCTCGCTTATGTCCGAGCATCAGCAATGTCCGAGCATCAGCCTACGCAGCGCGGACCGCGGCTGCAAGCGCTGCATCCCCAAGGCTGTGAGCCACCGCACGGCGTCCGTCGCGCCCAGCTTTTACGATGGCCGCAGCCCTAAAGGAAGCCGCCCGTGGAAGTACTGCTGCTGTTCTGGGACGAGATCGACGACTGGTTCGGCGCCGCCCGCCACATGCTGCGCACGCTGACTTGATTTAGGGGCCGTTCGGCCCCATAAGACGCACCTCCCCCGGCTGGTCCGGCTACGAGGGCGTTTCTCCGATGAACCATGCACGCCAGACGCACGGCTTTCAGGCCGAAGTGCGCCAGCTCCTGCAGCTGATGATCCATTCGCTGTACAGCCACCGGGAGATCTTCCTGCGTGAGCTCATCTCCAATGCCTCGGACGCCAACGACCGCCTGCGCTTCCTGGCGCTCAGCGCCCCGCAGCTGCTGGCCGATGATCCGGAGCTCGCCATCTGGATCGACTTCGATGCCAAGGCCGGCACGCTCAGCGTGCGCGACAACGGCGCGGGCATGAGCCGCGAGGAAGCCATCGCGCATCTGGGCACGATCGCGAAGTCCGGTACCGCCGAGTTCTTCGGCCGCCTGACCGGTGACCAGCAGCGCGACGCCCAGCTGATCGGCCAGTTCGGGGTCGGCTTCTATTCCGCCTTCATCGTCGCCGAGCGCGTCGAAGTCTTCAGCCGTCGGGCCGATTTGCCGGCGGCGGAGGGCGTGCGCTGGGAGTCGAGCGCCGATGGGGAATTCACGGTGGAAACCACAGAGCGGGCCGCACGCGGCACGACGGTGGTGCTGCACTTGAAGACCGATGCCCGCGAATTTGCCGACGCCTGGCGACTGCGCTCGCTGGTGCGGCGTTATTCCGATCACATCGCCTTCCCAGTGCGCCTGCCCAAGGAGGGGGCGAACCTCGAATACGAGGCCGTCAACCAGGCACAGGCCCTGTGGGCACGGCCGCGTACCGAGATCAGCGATGACGATTACCGGGCTTTCTACCGCCACACCAGCCATGACGGGGCGGATCCGCTGATCTGGAGCCACAACCGGGTCGAGGGCAAGCGCGAGTACACGGCCCTGCTGTACGTGCCTACGCAGGCGCCCTTCGACCTTTGGCAGCGCGAGGCAGCGCGGGGTCTGAAGCTCTACGTGCGGCGAGTGTTCATCATGGACAACGCCGAGCAGTTCCTGCCGCTGTACCTGCGCTTCATCAAGGGCGTCATCGATTCGAGCGACCTGCCGCTGAACATCTCG
>DASWFL010000113.1:0-5769 GCA_036394255.1 Steroidobacteraceae bacterium | reverse complement strand
TTGACTGGTCGCGCTACCAGAGTGTCGACTCGGGCGAGCCGGTCCAGACCGCGCTGACCCCGCAGAAGCTTGGCCTGCTGGGGCAGCGCATCCTGCAGTACCCGGAAGGCTTCACGCTTAATCCGCGGGTGGCGCAGGTGATCGCCAATCGCGCCAAAATGGTCGCCGGGGAGTTGCCGCTCGACTGGGGTTGCGCCGAGAGCCTGGCCTACGCCTCGATCCTGGACGACGGCAGCGCAGTGCGTCTGTCGGGGCAGGACAGTGGCCGCGGCACCTTCTTCCATCGCCACGTGGTGCTGCACGACCAGAACAGCGATCGCACTTTTATTCCACTGCAGCACGTCCGGGACGTACAGCCCAGGTTCGCGGTGATCGATTCGCTCCTGTCCGAGGAGGCCGTGCTCGGCTTCGAATACGGCTATGCGAGCACGAGCCCGGACTGCCTGGTGATCTGGGAAGGGCAATTTGGCGACTTCGTCAACGGCGCGCAGGTGCTGATCGACCAGTTCATCTCCTCGGGCGAGGCGAAGTGGGGCCGGCTGTGCGGCTTGACCCTGTTCCTGCCGCACGGCTATGAGGGCCAGGGTCCGGAACACTCCTCCGCGCGGCTCGAGCGCTTCCTGCAGCTGTGCGCCGAGAACAACATGCAGGTGTGCGTCCCCTCGACGCCGGCGCAGATGTTTCACATGCTGCGCCGGCAGATGCTGCGTCGACTGCGCAAACCGCTGATCGTCATGACGCCCAAGAGTCTGTTGCGCCATGAGCTGTCGGTCTCGACGCTCGCCGATCTGACCGGAGGGGGATTTGCCAAGGTGATGGATGAAATCGACCCGCTGCCTCCGGCCGGCGTGCAACGCGTGGTGTTCTGCAGCGGCAAGGTCTACTTCGATCTGCTGAAGGCGCGACGCGCCGGGAATCTGGCCAGCGTGGCGGTGGTACGCATTGAGCAGCTCTATCCCTTTCCGCGGCAGGAGTACGCCGCGGTGCTCGCGCGCTACCCCAACGCCGCGGATCTCGTGTGGTGCCAGGAAGAACCGCAGAATCAGGGCGCCTGGTACCAAATCCGCAATCGTCTGCAGGATATCGCCGGCGCGGCCCGTCCGGTGTGTTACGCCGGACGGGCGTCGGCGTCGGCCCCGGCCACCGGCCTGCCGCGCATCCATGAGAGCGAGCAACGCGAACTCGTGCAATGCGCATTGAGCGCAGCGACCGTGGAACAGCCGCTGCCCAACCTGCCGCGACTGGCGCTGTCCGCCTCCAGCGGGCAGAGCGCCACGAGCAGGAAGAGGAAGAGTTCATGAGCGTCGAGATTCGAGTTCCGCAACTCCCCGAATCGGTGGCCGACGCAACCCTGGTCGCCTGGCGCCGCCAGCCCGGCGAGACGGTCAGTCGCGACGAAAATCTCGCGGATCTGGAGACCGACAAGGTGGTGCTGGAAGTGCCCGCGCCGGTGGCGGGCGTGCTGCAGTCGGTTCGGATCGCTCCCGGGACCAGCGTCAAGAGTGGCGAGCTGCTGGCGGTCATTGAAGTCGGAGCCGCCGTTGCAGCTGCCACAACCGCGGCAACTGCGGCAGCTGCGGCAACTCCGGCAGCACTCGCCACGGCGGCGACTGCGACTCCGGCCGCGGCGCCAACGGCAGAGGCTGCGCCCGCCGCGACCCAGGCGCCCAAACTGGGGCCTGCTGCGCAGCGCGTGGCCGAGGAGCTCGGATTGCCGCAGGCGACCATCGCCGCGGCGGCGAAGGGCGGGCGCGTTTCGAAATCGGACCTGGTCAGCGCTGCCGGTGCTGCGCCGGCAACTGCGCCGGCGGCAGCGAAGCCGGCACCGGCCGCCCGGGGAGCGGTGAGCGCCGCGGGCGTTCCGGCGGCAGTGCGCGGCGCACGCGCCGAACGCCGCGTGCCGATGAGCCGGCTCCGCCAGAGGATTGCCGAGCGCCTGGTGCAGGCGCAATCCACGCAGGCGCTGCTCACCACCTTCAATGAAGTCGATCTGACCAAGGTCAATGAACTGCGCAACCGCCACAAGGACGCCTTTGAAAAACAGCATGGAGTGAAGCTCGGGTTCATGTCCTTCTTCGTGAAGGCGTCGATCGAGGGGTTGAGGAGATTTCCTCTGGTCAACGCCGCCGTGGAAGGCAACGAGATCGTGTACCACGAATATTTCGACATTGGCGTGGCGGTGTCGACCGAGCGCGGGCTCATGGTGCCGGTCCTGCGGGATGCCGATGCGCTGGACTTCGCTGGGGTCGAGCGTGGCATCGCCTCCTACGCGCAGCGCGCCCGCGAAGGCACCATTGCCCTCGAGGATCTGACCGGCGGCACCTTTAGCATCACCAACGGCGGTGTCTTCGGCTCACTCCTGTCGACGCCGATTGTGAATGCGCCGCAGAGCGCCATACTGGGCATGCACAAGACCCAGCTGCGGCCGATGGTGATGGACGGCGAGGTCGTGGCGCGGCCGATGATGTACCTCGCGCTCAGCTACGATCATCGGATCATCGACGGCAAGGAAGCCGTGCAGTTCCTGGTGACAGTCAAGGACTGCCTGGAGGATCCGGGCCGCATCCTGCTTGGAGTCTGAAATGGCCGCAGCCCGTGTTGAATATGACGTCGTCGTGATCGGTGGTGGACCGGCCGGCTATCCGGCAGCGATCCGCGCGGCGCAGAACGGCCTCAAGGTCGCCTGCGTCGATGCCTGGCGCAATCGCGACGGGAGCAGTGCTTTGGGCGGCACCTGCCTGAACGCCGGCTGCATCCCTTCCAAGGCCCTGCTGGAATCCTCGGAGCTCTGGCATCGCGCGCAGCATGAGTTCAGTGCGCATGGAATCAGTGCCGGCAGCCTGGCGCTGGACCTGGCTGCCATGCAGAAGCGCCGTTCCGCCATCGTGCGCAACATGACGGGCGGCATCGCCTCGCTCTTCAAGGCTGCGGGGGTGAGCGCGATTTTCGGCAAGGGCCGCCTGCTCGCCGATCGCGTGGTCGAGGTCAAGGCGGCCGACGGCAAAACCTCGCAGCTCGCGGCGCGCCACGTGGTGCTGGCCAGCGGCTCGGTGCCGACGGAACTCAAGGGCCTGCCCTTTGACGGCACGCACATCATCGATTCCTGGGGCGCGCTCGAGCTCGAAGCCGTGCCACGCAGGCTGTGCGTCATCGGCGCCGGCGTGATCGGCCTGGAGCTTGGGAGCGTGTGGCGCAGGCTCGGCGCCGAGGTCGTGACCCTCGAGGCGCTCGATGCACTGCTGCCCATGGCGGATGCGCAACTGGCTGCGGAGGCAGGCCGGCACTTCAGGAAGCTCGGTCTGGACATCCGCCTGGGCGCCAAAGTCAGCGCCGCCGTACCCGGCAAGGAGGGCGTGAACGTGCGTTACACCGACGCCAGGGGCGAGCAAACGCTTCTCGCCGACAAGGTCGTGGTCGCCGTGGGCCGGCGCCCCTATACGGACGGGTTGCTGGACGCCGCCAGCGGCGTCGCCCTCGATGAACGCGGCTACATCGTGGTCGATGAGCACTGTGCCACCGGGGCGGAGCAGGTCTGGGCAGTGGGCGATGCGGTGCGTGGGCCGATGCTCGCGCACAAGGGGAAGGAAGAGGGCGTAGCCGTGGCCGATCGCATCGCCGGCAAGTATGGGCACGTCAATTACGAGCTGATCCCCTCGGTCATCTACACCGCGCCGGAAATTGCCTGGGCGGGAAAAACCGAAGCCCAGGCCCGGGAGGCCGGAATCGACTGCAAGATCGGGGTGTTTCCCTTTGCCGCCAGCGGCCGCGCCCGGGCCATGGAGGCTACGGCCGGCTTCGTCAAGCTGATCGCCGATCGGGCCACGGACGAGATCCTGGGCGTGCACATCATCGGCCCGCTGGCCGGGGAGCTGATCGCCGAGGCCGTGCTGGCCATGGAATTCCGGGGCAGTGCCGAGGATCTGCAGCGCACCATGCACGCCCACCCCACGCTCTCGGAAGCACTGCACGAAGCGGCGCTCGCCGCCGACAAGCGCTCGATCGACAACATCAACCGCTAGGGCGCCGCTGTCCCTGCAGCCGCCTCAGGCCGCGCGTTCGGCGCGCAGCACGCTCGGTACGGCGCGCAGCCGCTTGAGCACCTGTCGCAGTTGCGCCAGATCGCGCACCGCGGTGCGCATCACGATCGTGGCGATGCGATCGGCGGCATCCGTGTTCGAGTTGACGCCCTCGATACTCAGGCGTTCCTGCGCGCAGACGTCCGAGACGTCGCGCAGCAGCCCGCGGCGGTCGTAGGCCTCGACCCGGATCTGCACCGGCATGAGCTGGTCCTCGGCCAGGTTCCACTGCACATGCAACAGGCGCTTCGGCTTCGCCGCCGCCATCCGGAGCAGGCTCCGGCACTGGGCGCGGTGGATCGTCACGCCGCGACCCAGGGTCAGGTAGCCCGCGATCGGTTGCGGTGGCACCGGCGCGCAGCAGCGCGCCATGGTCGTGGGCATGTCCCCGACGCCCTCGATATCCACGGCCGAGCGGTTGGTCCCGCGCGGACGCTTCGCCCGGACGGGGAAAGCATTGGCCTCGGGCTCAGCTTCCGCGACGACGGCCGGCGGGCTCGGGCCGGCCGGACTGGCGGCGCCCGCAGTCTCGGCGCTGGCGGCGGCATCATGCTGATGGAACCAGGCGCGCACCTTGGCCCGGCTCCGTGCCGAGGCGAGGAATCCACCGTCGGTGGCGAGCCAGTCACGGCTGGGCCCACCGCTGCGGCCGGTGATGATCTCGACGATCTCGCCACTGGCGAGGGTCTGGTTCAGCGGTGCGATACGGCCATTGACCCGGGCGCCGCGGCAACTGTGGCCGAGCTGGGTGTGCACCTGGTAGGCAAAATCAAGCGGCGTGGCCCCGCGCGGCAAATCGACGACTTCGCCCCGCGGCGTGAGCGCGTAGAGCCGGTCGGAGAACAGATCGCCGCGCACCTGGTCGATGAAATCCCCGTCCGTGCTGTCGGCGCGCGCAGGATCCAGCATGTGCCGCGCCCATTCGATCTTGCGTTCATAGTTCAGATCGCGGGCGCCGCCTTCCTTGTAGCGCCAGTGGGCGGCGAGGCCGAGTTCCGCCTGTTCGTGCATGTCGCGGGTGCGGATCTGGATTTCAAGCGACTTGCCTTCAGGACCGGTGACGGCGGTATGGATCGAGCGGTAATGGTTGTCCTTGGGCGTGGCGATGTAGTCATCGAATTCACCCGGTACGTAGGGCCAGCGCCCGTGCACCAGGCCGAGCGCGGCGTAGCAATCGGCCGTGGTGTCGACCACGATGCGCACGGCGCGCACGTCAAACACCTGCTCGAAAGCGAGGTGCTTGCGCTGCATCTTGCGCCAGATGCTGTAGATGTGCTTCGGCCTCCCGTAAACTTCGGCCTTGATTCCGGCGCGATCGAGCTCGGCATCGAGCTGCGCGCAGGCCTGCTCGATGTAGCGTTCGCGATCGATGCGCCGCTCGGCCAGGGCGGCAGCCATGCGGTGGTAATCGGACGGCTCGAGCTGCCGGAAAGCCAGATCCTCCAGCTCCCACTTGACGCTCCACAGCCCCAGGCGATTGGCGAGCGGCGCGTAGATCTCGCGCGCCTCCAGCGCCAGGCGCTGGCGCTCCGCCTCCGGACGGCTCCGGCTGTGCCTCAGGCGCACCAGCTCAACGGCCAGGCGCGCCACGATCAGCCGTGGATCGGCGGCGATCGCCAGCAGCATCTTTCGCAGTGTCTCGGCCTGCCGGGCATTGAGTCCGCGGCTCGCGCTCCAGTCCGCGGGCAGGCTG
>DASWFL010000112.1:0-8287 GCA_036394255.1 Steroidobacteraceae bacterium | reverse complement strand
TAAACAGCTTCCGCAGCCCCATTCCGGCGCCACCGCCGATGCCGAAGGCCGCCAGGTGCGAGGGCAGGGCCGGCCCGTGGGCGGCCCGCAGGCGCTCCAGCGCCCCAATCATGTTGTTCCGCCCGGCCAGGCGCGCCCCGCCGGCGTCCGCCCGGAACTCGCGCCGGCGCGAGAACCACATGACGATGAGGCTGGCCAGGACCCCCAGTACCAGCTGCGCCACCATCACGATGACGAAATAACCCAGGCCGCGGCCTTCGCGACCGCCGGACAGCGCCCGGTCAACGACGCTCCCGATCACGCGCGCCAGGAAAATGACAAAGGTGTTGACGACCCCCTGGATCAGCGTGAGTGTCACCATGTCGCCGTTGGCCACGTGGGTGATCTCGTGGCCCAGGACGGCCTCCACCTCGCTGCGGCCCATGCTCTGCAGCAGCCCGGTGCTCACCGCCACCAGGGCCGCATCGCGCCGTGCGCCGGTGGCGAAGGCGTTGGGTTGGGGGGAATCGAATACGCCGACCTCGGGCATGCCGACGCCCGCCTGATTCGCCAGCGCGCGGACCGTGTTGACGAGCCATTGCTCGTTTGCATTGGCGGGCTGTTCGATGACCCGGACACCCATCGCGCGCTTGGCCATCCATTTCGACATGGCCAGCGAAATCAGTGCGCCGCCAAATCCGAACAGGGTGGCCATGACCAGCAGGCCGCCGTAGCTGCCGCCGTTCAGCGCCAGCCATCGATCGAGTCCCGTCACGCGGGCGAAGACCGACAGGACCAGGAGTACGGCCAGGTTTGTCGCCAGAAACAGCAGGATTCTCTTCATGGGGATCGATCGCCTCTGATGGTCTGAGGGCTGGGGGCCACTGCTAAGATGATAGCAACGGCCGGGAGTTCAAGTGCGCGCCATGAAAAAGCCATAGAAAACAGCGCCGTCGCCACCGCCTAGCTGAGTGCAGCGCCCATGGCGTGGCCCACCGCCCAGGTACAGGTGGCTGCGGTGGCGCCAATGAGCAGCATACGCACGCCGCCGCGCCAGGCGCTGCGCCCGCTGAAGAGGCTGAGGGCCATGCCGACGGCGTACAGGGCAACGCCGGTCGATGCCAGGGACCAGAGCGTGGCGTTGCGCCCGGCGGCGTGCAGCAGGAAGGGCAACAGGGGCAGCAAGGCGCCGGAGCCGAAGGCGCAAAAGGAG
This sequence comes from Steroidobacteraceae bacterium, assembly GCA_036394255.1. Lineage (GTDB taxonomy): Bacteria > Pseudomonadota > Gammaproteobacteria > Steroidobacterales > Steroidobacteraceae > FEN-1191. The sequence goes on along the minus strand of DASWFL010000112.1, from coordinate 7,095 downwards.
AAGATCGCGGCGGACCAGGGCGAGGCCAGCTCGTCCGGATTGAGTCCCAGCTCTTCTCGCGCCAGGGTGTTCAGCGCGTGTTGCGGGTTCGCCATCAGGCGCGTGGCGATCGCCCGGGCCTGTTCGAGTTCCAGCCCGCGCGCCTGGTAGATCAGTGCCAGTTCTTCGGCTTCTTCAGCCGGGTATTCCGCGAGTTCGTCGCGCTCGAGGCCGATCTGGTATTCGTACATCTCGCGCTGCGAACGCACCGAGACATATTCGCCCGCAGCCATCGAGAGGGAACCGGCCAGGAGTCCAGCCAGGCCGCTGGTCAGAATGACCGAGCCGCTGGCACCGGCGCCTGCCACGCCAAGAATCAGGCTGACATTCGAGACCAGTCCGTCGTTCACGCCGAAGACCGCGGCACGCAGATTGTTGCCGCCGGTCACGCTGCGGTGGCGCTGGCCGACATCCTGGACCGTGACCGGCATGAGATGGCCGGCGACGGCCGGAGCGGCGCCGTATGCCGACAATCCGCGCAGCTTCATGGCGGCCAGGACCGGCTTGAGCGCGCGCGGTCCCAGGCGCCGTACCAGCCAGGCAACGAGCCGCGAGCGCAGCTGGGGGTGAAACGGGCCCGGATTCGCGGCCTTGGCCCAGTGCAGGGCCTGCTCCTCCGCCGCTTGGCTAAGCGCGCGGAACAGCTGCTGCAGGCGCGGATCGGATTCGGCGTCAGCGACTATCCGGTACAACCAGGCGGACTCGCATTCGTGATACCAGCTGTCATAGGGGTTGCTCATACGCGCAGGCTAGCAAACATCGCCGCCCGCTGGCCACGGTCTCAGCGCTCCAGGACCAGCGGGGCGACGTGGTGCAGTAGCCCTGAGTTGAGCGTCCGGCTGTCAATGACGGCGTAGGCACCGCGCCGCATGACTTCCACGGCTACGCTGATGTCCGGACTTTTCACGACCACGATGACGGCAAGGCCCGGTGCAACCCGCTGCAGCTGCCGGATCAGCTTCGCGGCCCCGCCGTCCGGCAGCCGCAGCGGTGTGATCACGCAGGACAGGGCCCCATCGCGGGCGATCGCGACCGCTTCGCGCCCGTTGGCACAATAGTAGATCGGTGAGCGCAGCACCGTCAGGAGCTGCCCGATCTCCATTTCGTCCCGCTGGCGCAGGCACAGCACGGCGGGCCTGGCGGCGGGATCCCCTGCCGCCCGCAGCTTGTCCACCGGAAGGCCGCTTGCATCGCTCCTTGGCACAGGCGCCAGTGTGCAGGTCCCCCGGGGCGTCGAAATCAGGAATTGTGCGTAGAGTCCCCCGCGTCGAGCACCATGCGCACCAGTTCGGCGAGGGAATGGGCGCGCATCTTCTCCATCACGTGTGCCCGGTGGATCTCCACGGTACGCTGGCTGACGCCCAGGTCCGCACCGATGACTTTATTGGCCTTGCCGCGCGTGACCAAGCGCATCACTTCTGTCTCGCGCGGCGTGAGCGTCTCCAGCCGCGCGAGGATCTCGGCGTGGGCCGCCATGCCGGCGCGCGACTGCGCGTCGCGCGCCAGGGCCCGCTGCACCTTTTCGAGCAGCTCCTGGTCCTGGAATGGCTTCTGCAGGAAATCGAAGGCACCCTGCTGCATGGCCGTCACGGCCATCGGTACGTCGCCGTGACCGGTGATGAACACGACCGGAATGATCGCTCCGCGCCGGTTCAGTTCCTGCTGCAACTCCAGGCCGCTCATGCCGGGCATGCGCACGTCCAGGACCAGGCAGCCTGGGTTGCGCGTGTCGTAGCTTGCGAGGAACTCCGGCGCCGAGGCATGCGCCTGGGCCTGCAGGCCGACCGAACGGATCAGCAGCCGCAGGGCGCTCCGGACCGCCTCGTCATCGTCGACGATGTGCACCGTCGCCACAGGGGGCTTCATGCGCTTGATCCGTTGACCGCGGGCAGCTGAAAGTAAAAGCAGCTGCCGCGTGGCTGATTGGCGCGCCAGGCCAGCTGGCCGCCATGGCCGTCGATGATCGAGCGGCTGATCGCCAGTCCCAGGCCCGTACCCTCCGGCTTGGTGGTCGCGAAAGCTTCGAACAGACGGCCCCGAATCGCCGGATCCAGGCCAGGCCCCTGATCGCTCACACTCATTTCCACACTGGCCTCGCAGCGCGCTGTTCGCAGCTCCACCAGGCGATTGCTGCCGCTGGCCTGCACGGCTTCAATTGCGTTGCGGACGAGGTTGAGCATGACCTGCTGCAGCTGAATGGCGTCTCCCAACACCGGCGGCAGATCGGCGGCCAGACTGATGGCCAGACGGACATCGTGGACGCGTGCATCGGATTCGGCCAGCACAACGAGCTCACGCACGACCGCATTCAGATCGAGCAGCTCTTCGTGCGCCTGGCGGTTGCGAACCAGGGCGCGCAGGCGCTTGATGATCTCCCCGGCGCGCAGGGCCTGGGCGCTGATCTGCTGCAGGGCGCCGACCACCTCGCCAATATCCGGAGCGGCCTGGGTGGCAAAGCGCTCGGCCGCCTGCGCATAGATGCTGATCGCCGTCAGCGGCTGGTTGATCTCGTGCGCCAGCCCGGTGGTCATTTCGCCCATGGTCGACAGGCGTGCCACATGGGTGAGACGCTCGCGGGCCTCGCGCACGGCTTCCTCGGCCGCGCGCCGCTGCTCTTCCCGGGCTCGCCGCTCGCTCAGGTCATGCAGGAAGCCCACGAAGCGCGGCGGTACGCGCCCGCCAATGCGGCCGATCGCCAGCGCTGCCGGAAATTCGCTGCCGTCGCGCCGCCGCGCGATGACGTCGCGGCCGATGCCGATGACCCGCGCCCGGCCCGACTCGAGATATTGATCGATGTAGCCGTCATGCCGGCCGCGGTCCGGCTCCGGCATCAGCATGCTGACGTTGTGGCCGATCACATCTCCGGCGGGATAGCCGAACAGGCGGCACGCGGATTGATTGAAGGTTTCGATGACGCCGCGATGATCGATGATGACGACGGCGTCGACGCACGCATCGAGCAGCGCCTGCAGATCGTCATTCACGGGCGATGTGGCGCGGCAGCGCCGCCGGAGCCACGCCTCTCAGTAGTTTCCGTCGGTCTCCTCGTCGAGGTCGTCTTCGTCCTCATCTTCGTCGTCGTCCCAGTCTTCGTCCTCGTCCTTGTCCTTGTCCTTGTCATCCTCGTCTTCTTCTGCCTTGCCGAGCTCTTCGCCCGACCAGCCTTCCGGCTGCTCGATCTTGTCGAGGTCGAACTCGGCCCAGGTGTCGAGATCGATCTCCTCGATGTCCCCATCGAGGTACTCGAGTTCGATCAATTCCGCATCGGCATCCACGGACAGCACGCGGAAACTGTCGTTCTCTTCGATATTTTCGTACCACTGGCCCACCACGGGCTCGAATTCTCTGGCCACTGGTCTGATCCTCGCCACTGCAGCTGCCGCGCGGCGCGCGGCCCGGACCAGATATTAGGGCCCACGCCGCGTTCATGGCAACGCCGCGCCCGCCGGCGGGCGCGGACGGTCACCGCAACGGTTGCTGCCGTGGCGCCGGATCCGTAGGTACACTGGCGCCCCGGCACCCCTGTTTGCTGTACCTGCGATCAGCCATGAGTTCCCACAAGCCCGCCTCCGACACCCAGCGCTCACCGCTGATCACGGCGCGCCGCGTCGTGGTCAAGGTGGGCTCGGCGCTGCTGGTTGATGCCCGCAGCGGCCATCTCAAGCGCGCCTGGCTCGAGGCCCTGATTGAGGATCTGCTGAGGCTGCGCCGGCGTGGGCAGCAGGTGATACTGGTTTCCTCCGGGGCGATCGCCCTGGGTCGCCGGCACCTGAGACTGGGCAGCGGAGCCCTCCGGCTCGACGAGAGCCAGGCCGCAGCGGCCGTCGGCCAGATCCGGCTGGCCCACGCCTACAAGGAACTGCTCGAGGCCCATGAGGTCACGGTCGCGCAGCTGCTGCTGACGCTCGAGGACAGCGAGCAGCGCCGGCGCTACCTGAACGCCCGCGCGACGCTCGAGTCATTGCTGGCGCTCGGTGCCATGCCCGTCATCAACGAGAACGACACCGTTGCCACGGCGGAGATCCGTTATGGCGACAACGACCGGCTGGCGGCGCGCGTCGCACAGATGATCAGTGCGGACTGCCTGGTGCTGCTGTCCGACATCGACGGCCTGTACACCGCGGATCCCAATAGAGCGGGCGACGCCCGGCTGGTCGAACACGTGCCGCATATCACGCCGGAAATCGCGGCCATGGCTGCGGGCACCGCTTCAGACTTCGGCTCCGGCGGGATGGCGACCAAGATCGCGGCCGCGCGCATCGCCGTCGCCGCCGGCTGCCACATGTGCATCGCCGCCGGGGAGCCGCGCCATCCGCTCAAGCGTATCGAGGCGGGCGCGCGCTGCACCTGGTTCCTGCCGGCCTCGACGCCGGTCGCGGCCCGCAAGCAATGGATCGCCGGTACCCTCCGCCCGGCCGGCGCCGTGCGTATCGACGATGGCGCGTTGCGCGCGCTGCACGCCGGCAAGAGCCTGCTGCCCGCGGGCGTGACCGGTACGCTCGGGCACTTCGAACGCGGTGACACCGTCGGCGTCATGAGCGCCGCGGGCCTGGAGGTCGCGCGCGGCATCATTGCCTACTCCCATGCCGACACCGCCCGGATCATGGGCCGGCGCAGCGGCGAAATCGAACAGCTCCTCGGATTCAGCGGCCGCGTCGAGCTGATTCATCGCGACGACCTCGTGATCATGGCGCGCCACGAGCCGCCGGCGGCCGCGAGCGGGGCGGAGAGCGCCTCGTGAACCCGGTACAGACCCTGATGCGCCGGCTCGGCCAGGCGGCCGTGGCTGCCGCGGCGCCGCTGGCGCTGGCGGACGGCGCCACCAAGAATCGCGCGCTGCTGGCCGCCGCGGCCGCATTGCGTGCGCGACGGGTTGCGATCCTGGACGCGAACGCGGCCGACATGCGCGCGGCGCGCGCGGGCGGGCTGGGCGCTGCGCTCCTCGAACGGCTGGAGGTGGATGCAGGGCGCGTCGAGGGCATGGCGCGCGGACTCGAAGAGATCGCCCAGCTCGCCGATCCGGTCGGCTCCGTCAGCGCGGAGTGGACACGCCCGAACGGGCTGCGCATCCAGCGGGTGCGCGTGCCGCTGGGCGTCATCGGCATCATCTACGAGAGCCGCCCCAACGTCACGGCGGACGCCGGCGCGCTGTGCCTGAAATCGGGCAATGCCGCGATCCTGCGCTGCGGCTCGGAGAGCGGCCGCTCGAGCGCGGCCATACATGATTGCCTCGTGGCCGGGCTGGCCGCCGCGGGCCTTCCGGCCGAATGCATCCAGCTGGTGCCGACGGCCGATCGTGCGGCCGTGGGCGAGATGCTCGGCGGCATGAGCGAGTACATCGACGTGCTGGTGCCGCGCGGCGGCAAGAGCCTGGTCGCGCGCGTGCAGGCCGAGGCGCGCGTGCCGGTCATCGGGCATCTGGAAGGCAACTGCCACGTCTATGTCGATCGGGGGGCCGACCCGCAGATGGCCCGCGCGGTGGTGCTCAATTCCAAGCTCCGCCGCACCGGGGTCTGCGGCGCCGCTGAAACGCTGCTGCTCGATCGCGCGGCGGCGCCGGAACTGCAGCGCGCGCTCGTCCTCGCGCTGCTGGAAGCGGGCTGCGAGGTGCGTGGCGATGAGACGGTGCGCGCGCTCGATCCGCGCGTACGCGCAGCGACCGAGCAGGACTGGTACACCGAGTATCTCGGGCCGATCATTGCCGCCCGCGTCGTGGACGGCGTCGATGCCGCCATCGGGCACATCGCGCACTACGGCTCGGCGCACACGGAAGCGATCGTGACGGCCGATGAGCAGACCGCCCGGCATTTCCTGGCACGCGTCGATAGCGCCATCGTCCTGCACAACGCCTCGACGCAGTTCGCGGACGGCGGTGAGTTTGGCATGGGCGCGGAGATCGGCATTTCCACCGATCGTTTCCACGCGCGCGGGCCGATCGGACTCGAGCAGCTCACCACCTACAAGTACGTCGTGCACGGCGCGGGCCAGGTGCGCCCCGGATGACAGGTTGCGCTTCAGGCGCGCGCGCCCGTCAGCCGAGAGGCCGGACTTCCCTGGCGCGGTAGCGCGCGAGGAGGGCGGCACTGCCGCCGCCCGTGCCGAACATGAGCACCTTGGTCAGGGCATCGGCCAGCGCGGCGCTGGGCGCCATCACCGCCGCGGCGTGCGGCGCGGCGTGGCGCGAAAATCTGGGTGGGAAATAACCGCGGTGCTCGGCGGGCGGTTGCGCTGATCCCGGATCGCTCCCGGCTAGCGCCGTGTCCTGCAGGCTCAGCGGGTGCAGTCCGGTGCCGCCCAGGCGGATCCACAACGGCCAGGTCACGCGCCCGAACACGCGCAGGTCCCCGCCGGCATTCACGAGGCCCGCGGTGGCGCCCGCGCGCCGCATCGCGCCGACCGCCCGATCGACGGCAAAACCCTTGGCGATGCCTCCCAGGTCGACCTGCGCCACACGGCGCACGTACACGGTGCGCGGCCCAGCGGGCAGCCACTGCAGTACCGTTCCACGCTTAGGGATCGCCGGTTCGAATTGGCCGGCCGACAGCAGGCACAGCTCCCGGCTGAGGCACAGCAGCCTGGCGGTCCAGGGATGCACGCTGACGCGGCTGCCGGCCGGAGCGGCATTGAGACGAGCCAGATCGCTGCCGGCGCGCGAAGGATGCATCAGGGTCTCCACGCGGGCCAAGGCCCCGTAGCCTGCGTTCAGGGCGCGTTCTGCAGCCAGGCGAGTGGGCGCCCGGGCTTCGATGCCGGCGAAGGTTCCGAGGGCAGGGCGAAGTCTTGAGACCCGGTGCTCTTGACACATCGGTAGATCTTAGTAAGAATCATTCGCATTTACAAATTGCGGGCGGCCCGAGGAAATTCATCTTGAAGCTCCTGATTTTATTGACATTATTGGCCAGCGCTGTGCCCGCATTATGTGACGCCGCCGAGCCAGATTCAGCGTCCCCCCTATCCTGGTTCGGGTATGGCGAACTCACCTACGACCGGCCCGCCGATCATCCCGAGGCCGCGAGGTTCGACCTGGCGCGATTCGTCATCGGGGCGGGCTACCGC
>DASWFL010000111.1:0-1634 GCA_036394255.1 Steroidobacteraceae bacterium | reverse complement strand
CCCTGGATGTTGTCGTGGCCGTCTTCATCAGGGGCAATCAGCTTGATGCCGATCCACACCAGCAGCAGTGCGCCGACGAACTTCAGGAAGGGCAGCGCCAGCAATGTCATCGCGAAGGCGATCAGGATGACGCGCAGGATGATGGCACCCGCCGTGCCCCAGATGATGCCCTTCTTGCGTTGCTCGGGCGGCAGCTTGCGGCAGGCCAGCGCGATCACGACCGCGTTGTCGCCGCCCAGCAGGATGTCGATGATGATGATTTGGCCCAGGGCCACCCAGAACGGGGCGTGAGTCAGAAAGTCCAAGTCCATAAGGTCCTCGCTGTTGAGTAAGGCCGGCGAGAACTCCTCCCTCCTGGAGAAACACCCACCGGCACAGAAAGACCGATGCAACGCCGCAGCGCCTACCCGGGCAAGGACATGCCTGGCTCAGGGGAGAACACATTGATCGACCGTCATCAGGTCCATCAAAGGTCTTGCTCGGCTGCGGTATGCACCGCAACCCGGAAGGCCGGAAGCTTACGCTTCGTATTGACGACCATTCCGATGCCGGCACGGTGGCTTTGCAAAAACCACCTCCGCCGGCAGAGAGCTACTCCCCTTCGAACCTGTGGATTGCAACACAAAGCCGCTGCGGCACGCAAGTGAAAAAACCCTTCATTTCCACGGAAAGCACAAGTCGCGCATCCCCCAGACCATTTACCTGCCCACCTCAAATGCTTCACTATCCATAGCAACCCTTGAGCCAACGGAGTGTTGCAGCCATGCCCGGCCGTGCGCGGGCAGGCGTCTTATCATCGCTGTCCCTTCCCCCTGACCGTCCATGACCGCACTGCACATCACCGACATCGAAGCCGCCATCAACTACTGGCGCGAGCGCCATCCGTCCCCGGACGGCGTGCTGCTGCAGCCCGAAGTACGGGCCCTGGCTGAGGTGTACGCGCTGATGATCTTCTGGCATGAGAGCGAAGTACAGGTTGAGGGCTTTCCCTCGCACGCCATGGCGGCCTGGCTGGCCTGGTACGACACCACGCCCGATACGCCCTGCATCGCCATCTGCTCCACCAGCCAGGGCGACGAAAGATGCAAGGGCTGCGGCCGCAGCTTTGATGAAGTGCAGCTGTGGACCGCGATGGAGCCGGCACAAAAGCGGATGGTCTGGCGCAGGATCACGGCAGAGGGCGACTCCTGGCGTTTCACCCGCTATGCAGAACGTGCGGCCGAGCGCACGGACACATCGCGTGACTCTGGCTGATTGCTGGTTGATTGCCGGCTGATCTGCCGGATACCGCACCGGACCAGTGCGATGTTGCAGACGGCCTAACATCGGCCGCCATGCTGCAGACCGCCGCTTACCGCCACAGCCACCTCCGCCTTTGCTTGCGCCTCACGGCACGTGATGCGGGCGAGACGCGCGTGCCGACCGGCAAGGCCTGGCCCGCCACGGCCACGCGCCTGCGCGAGCGTGATGCGGCACGGCTGAACATCGGCCCCCGACAGGCCGCACGGTCTTGATGCGCTGCCCTGCGCGGAACCGGGCAGCGTCGCTTCACTGAATCCGCTCTTCTTGCGCCGCCTTCATCCCTAGGCTGAAGGCGGTTGGATTTTCACGCGTCTGCCCGGCCACAAGGCCAG
>DASWFL010000110.1:0-8492 GCA_036394255.1 Steroidobacteraceae bacterium | reverse complement strand
ACCATGTAGAAATGGCCCGGTTCGCAGTTGGCGTCCCTGAATGCCGCGTACGGGAGGCTCGCGAGGTAGGCGCGTATCGGCGCCACCCCTGGCGCCGCCTGATCCGCACAGGCCACGAAAGTACCCCCGCGAAAGCCATCTTCCTTGTACCAATTGTTCGTGCCGGGTTGCGGGTCGGGATTCTCGATCAGATTGGTGGGCGGCACCGCCGGCTGGCCGCCCGCAGTGTGGAAGCCGACATCTCCGGTCGCGAGCGCGAAGTAATTGACGCTGGTCCCGCCGAGGATCGACTGGTGGTAGTTGTCCGCGATGGCATACTGGTCAGCAAGCGAGCGGAAATAGGCGGCGTCGCCGGCCGCCATATTGAAGAAGCCCATCGCCACCCCGCCCTGCAGCGTGTGATTCTGCGCGAAGAAGGCATCGGTATTGCTCGGACCGAGCCCCACCGACTCTGCAGTCCACACGAACAGATCCATCTTGCCCCCATCGATCTGCTGCCACATCTGGAAGAAGCGGTGCACCGGATTGCCGGTGTGTGCGCCATAGCTCACGTGTTGCGTGATCGGGAAGGGTCCGTTGGGCATCGGGTCAGTGAAGCGCCGGTCGGGAATGTCCTGGCGCTGCCCGAAGGCATCTGCGGCGTAGGGCTGCGGCAGCAAGGGATAGCTGCCGGTCTGCTTCGGGGTGGGCGCAAAGCTGCCAGTGACCTCCGCCTTGTGCTGCTCAGCGAGCCTGAAGTTCGGGCCGGGCGAGCCGTCGGCGCGCACGATCCCGCGCGACAGCAGGTTCGCGATCGTCTCCCTGCCCTTCGGCTGATAGGTCGCGAACAGGTTATCGAAGGTGCGGTTCTCGCCCACGATGACGATGACGTGTTCGATCGGCGTACGCGGATTCGTCGCCCAGGCATCCGCCGCGATCAGGCTGATCGCCACCGCCAGAACATTTCTACACAGTCTCATGCTTGCTCTCCCTCCTCCAGACACGCGGGCCAGATCCTAAGCCTCACTTCAGCAGCGCCCGGCGCAGGGCGGTATTCCATCCGGCGACCAGTTCCGCCCGGCGGGTCGGTGCCATGGCCGGTTTGAACACGGCGCCCGAGGTCCAGGTCGCGCTGAGCGCCTGCAGGTCCGGCCAGACGCCCACGGCGAGACCGGCGAGAAAGGCCGCGCCGAGCGCCGTCGTTTCCAGCTCGGTCGGCCGCTCCACGTGGGCATCGACTACATCGGCGAGGAACTGGCAGAACCAGTCGTTGGCCGCCATGCCCCCATCGACACGGATGGCCGCCGCGCGGCGTGCGCCATCGCCGGCCATGGCTGCCGTCAGATCGCGCGTCTGGAAGGCCACCGATTCGAGCGCGGCGCGCGCGAGATGGGCGCCGGTGGCGTCGAGGGTCAGTCCGCAGACGAGGCCGCGTGCATTCGGCTCCCAGTGCGGCGCGCCGAGCCCGACGAAGGCCGGCACCATGTATACGCCATGGCTGTCCGGCACGCGCCTCGCGAGCGCCGCCGACTCGGCCGCGTTGGCGATGAGCCCGAGTCCGTCGCGCAGCCACTTGATGGCGGCGCCTGCGGCAAAGATCGAGCCCTCCATCGCATAGGTGGTGCGTCCCTTGATGCGATAGGCGGGTGTCGTCAGCATCCTATTCTGCGACAGCACTGGCGTTTCGCCGGTGTTGAGCAGCAGGAAACAGCCCGTGCCATAGGTGGACTTCGCCATCCCCGGCTCAAAACACGCCTGGCCCACGAGGGCCGCCTGCTGGTCCCCAGCGATGCCCGCGATCGGAATGGCCTGTTCGAACAGACCGGGCGCGGTCTCTCCGTAGATCTCACTGCTGTCCCGCACCTCCGGCAGCAGCGCGCGCGGGACGCGAATGAGCCGCAACAGCTCCTCGTCCCATTGTCCGCGATGAATGTCGAACAGCAGCGTACGCGAAGCGTTGGTGACGTCCGTGGCGTGCACCTTGCCGCCGGTCAGCCGCCAGAGCAGAAAGCAATCGATGGTGCCGAAGGCGAGCTCGCCCCGCTCCGCCCGCGCCCGTGCGCCGGGCACCTGATCGAGCAGCCAGGCGACCTTGGTGCCGGAGAAATACGGATCGAGCAGCAACCCGGTGCGCTGCCGGACCAGATTCTCGGCGCCTTCGCTCTTCAGGCGCGCGCATTGATCGGCGGTCCGCCGATCCTGCCAGACGATGGCCCGGTGGATGGGCTGGCCGCTGCTGCGCTCCCACACGACCGCCGTTTCGCGCTGATTGGTGATGCCCACGGCGGCGATACCGCGCGCGCCGAGGCCGGACTTTTCGATGGCTTCGCGCGCCGTCGCCAGCGTGTCGCGCCAGATGTCCTCGGCGTCGTGTTCCACCCAGCCCGGTGCCGGGTAGTGTTGCGGAAATTCGCGCTGCGCGATCGACACGGTGCGCGCCTGATCATTGAATACGATACCGCGCGTCGAGGTCGTGCCCTGATCGATCGCGAGCACATGCCGCGGCCGGCTCATGGCCGCCCCCCTGCGCGCCGGCCCGGAAGGAAGGGCCGGATCGCGAGCTGGTACAGTCCGCCGCCGGCCACACCTCCCAGCAGCGGACCGGCGATCGGCACCCACCAGTAATTCCCGGGCCCCGGCAGGGCCTGCGAACCCCAGCCATTCAGGTAGCAGAACAGGCGTGGACCGAAGTCACGGGCCGGGTTGATGGGCCAGGCCTCCAGGTATCCCGCCGACGCGCCGATCGCCGCCACCAGCAAACCGATCATCAACGCACCGGTATTGGCCGCCGGCGCCAGGGTGTTGAACTGCTCGGTGATCGCGAAGACGCCGAGCACCAGGATTCCGGTGAGCACGATCTCGTCGACGAAGGCATGGAGCGAGGTAATGCCTTCACCCGGATGAGTGAAGAACACGCCAGCGGCACCACCGTCGAGATTGCGGCTGAGGTGATGCAGCTCGTTGTAGTGATCGATCACCGGCGAGAACAGCAGGTAGGCGACGGCGGCGCCGATAAACGCGCCGGCGACCTGGGCGCTCATGTAGGGCAGCGCCTTGCCGCGCGGAAAGCCACGAAACAAGGTCAGTGCCAGCGTGACGGCCGGATTGGCGTGGGTGCCCGAGACGGCGCCCGTGACATAGATGGCCAGCGTGACCGACAGCCCCCAGGTGATGCACACGCCCCAGTAGGAGTGCTGATAGGGGCTCGGATCGTAGAGCGTGTACATCGCCGCTGCCGAATCGCCGATGGCCAGGATGATGAAAGTGGCCATGCATTCAGAGATCATTTCACCGAGCTGCACCCTGTTCTTCTTATTCTCCGCCATCGGCCTCTCCTTCAGACGCGGCCATGCTCGAAGCGAGCGAGCAGGGCGGTCGCAACGGTAGTCAAGAACACGACTCCCACCAGCAGCAGCAACACCGCCTGGGAGCCGTGGGTTTCCTTCAGCCAGCCAATCAGCGGCTCCTGCACGATCGGACCGATCGAGCCGAGGCCATTGATCACGCCAGCGGCGAGTGCCGCCTGGCGCCGGCTGCCTATGTCCATCGCACAGGCGCCGGAGAGCAAGGAGTCCGGGCCCATCGCCGTAAACCCGATCAACCCGAGCATCGCGACAAAGAGCACTGGTGAAGACAGGCCTACGAGCCACATGAGCGTCGTAAAGACGAAGCAACCCGCGGTCATCCAGAAAATGACCGGCGTGCGACGGGCACCGGGAATGCGATCCGACCACAGGCCACCGACGATCACGCCCAGGAAGCCAATCCAGTCGAAGGCCGTGGACAGGTACGCCGCCTTCGTCGTCGATATGCGAAATTGCTCTACGAGGATCAGCGTGGACCAGCTGTCGAGTGCGTAGCGGATGAACTTGAAGCCGAAGTAGATCAGCCCCATCGCCATAATCGAGCCGATGAAGCCCGCGGGCAGGGGCGCCTGCCTGGCCGGGATCGCTGCGCCCGCTGCCGCTGCGGGCACGTCCGGCTCCGCGTCGTCTTCCAGTGACAGGCCGACCGATTGCGGCCGCTCGCGCGCCAGCATGACGAAGACAATGGTGATGGCGAACAACACCAGGCTCGATCCATAGAAAGACCAGGCCATGCCCAGCCAGCCGAGCAGGAATCCGGCCAGTCCTTTTCCCGCCACTGCCCCGAGCTGGTAACACGTGCCCCATAGCCCGAACAGCGTTCCGCGCTCGGAGCGGCGCGTCCAGTTGGCGAACAGGGCGACGTTGTGCGGCCAGCCCGTCGCCTGCGCGAGGCCGTGGATGGCCATGGTCACGCACATCCAGGAAAAGACGTTCGCGACGTGGGAGTCCACCAGCGCACCGAGCACGATGTTGCAGGCAGCCGCGACGCACATGCCGTAGGCCAGTACGCGCCGGCTCTCCATCCGCTTGCCGAGCCATGCCGCGAGGAACTGGCCGAGCATGTAGGCGATCAGATAGATGGTCCACGGGTAGGCAATGTGGACGTCGTCCAGGCCGAACTGCTCCTTGAGCGGGTGCTTCAGGACCGCGTACACCTTCCTGCACAGATAGAAGCCGGCGTAGGACAGCCAGGTCGCGGCGAACAGCTGCGCGCGGTAGCGGCGCAACAGCGCGGGATTCGCGGCGCTCATGCGATGGCCGGGTTCCTGAGATCGATATCGCCGGAAGCCAGCCGTTCCCAGAATCGTGGCGGCAGGACGCCGTAGTGTTCGAAGGCTGCCGTCGCGAGTCCCATGTTTCCGCCCACGTCCGTGGCACGGCAGGTGATGAAGATACTGCGCATGTGGGCGGCCCTGGCCGCGAGCAGGCCGGCGTTGCTGTCTTCAAACACCAGACATTCGGCGGGCTCGACCGCGAGTACACGGGCGGCGAGCAGGAAGCCCTCCGGGTCGGGCTTCGTGGCGCGCACGGCTTCGGCGCCGATGCGCGCGCGCGCGTCCACGTAAGCGCTGACGCCGAGCTTATCCAGGAAATAATCGATCACGGAGCGCGGACTGGAGGAGACGACCCCAAGCCGCAGATTCGACGCCGCCGCGGCGCGAATGGCCGCCGGTGCCCCCGGAATAGGCTTTGAGCCGGCCGCCCCGGCAACCCAATGCTCCAGCAGCTCCGCGGCAAGCTCTGCAGTCCCGATGTCAAGATGGGTGCGCCTGCGGATCTCCTCGGCGACGCTGTCCCAGGTGCAACCGTGTGTCAGCGTGGCGGGCAGCGCGAAGCCCGCGACGCCGTGCTCCGCCATGACGGCCGCGATGGCCAGTTCGGTGTGTTCTTCCGTGTCGATCAGGGTGCCGTCCAGATCGAAAAGCACCGCGCGCACGGGCCGAATGGCACTCCTTTCACGGCCCGTTCGCAGGGTTTGCGTATCCATCGCCTGGGCACCTGTGCAGCTGCGCGCGTCCAGCGACACACCAGAGCGCCAACCGCTTTCGCGACCCAGCATAGCGCACCGCGGCGGTGGCCAGACTGGAGCGCATCATTCTGGCCACCGGCGTCCCGCTGGGCATCACAGCGCCCGTGCGGCCCAAGCCTGGAGTTCAACCCCGGCGCTGCACCAGCGTACACAATCACTTACACTCATATCGCCAGATCAGTTCTAATGCTGCGGCGCGGCATGCTGCTGCGGGCGCCAAAGCCGGGAAACATGCCCACAGATCCAGTACGTTCGGACACCACGTCCCTCATTGACCGTCGGCGGGTGCTGCAAGGAGTGATTGCGGCCAGCCTGCCGCCGAGCCTGCTGTCCTGCGCGCCGGAACAGAAGCGCAAAGCGCTCATCGTCGGCGGGCTGCCCGTGACCTGCAACCTCACCCTGCCCATCGCGTGCGTGGCCAGGGCCACTGCCAACGCGGCCGATCAAGCCGTGAGCCCACAATTTGCGTACGAGTACAGCAAGTACAGCGGCTGGCCCGAGCTGAAGGAATCGCTGATGGCCGGGCGCGTCCAGGCCGCCTTCATGCTGGCGCCCCTGGTGATGGATCTGGCAGACAGGAAAATACCGATCAAGATTGTGTCACTGGGACATCGCTCGGGCGCCGTGATCATGGTCCGGACCGATTCCCCCTACCAGCACTTCAGCGAACTGCGGGGCAAGCGCATTGCCATTCCCAGCCGATTCGCCGTCGATTTCCTGTTCCTGAGGAAAATGCTGGCGAAGGAAGGCATGACGCCGAAGGACGTCCAGGTGGTGGAGATGGCGCCCCCCGACATGCCCGCTGCGCTCTACGCCAAGGCCGTGGACGCCTACTGCACCGGTGAGCCCTTCGGCGCAGCCGCAGAGCGCGCCGGCTACGCGCGCACCCTGCGCATGACGCGCGATGAGTGGCGGAACTATATCTGCTGCGTGCTGACGGTGCGGGAGGAACTGATCGCCGAAAACGCGCCACTGGTGCAGGATCTCGTGGACCATGTGCTGGGGGCGGGGCTGTGGCTCGACGCCCGGCAGGAGAATCGCAACAAGGCCGTGGCGATCGCCGCCGGCAAGCGGTTCTTCAATCAGGATCCCAACATCATCCAGTTCGTCATGGAGCATCCGACGGACCGGGTCACCTACGGCGACCTGCGCATGATCCGGGCGGAATTCGAGGAACTGATGCAGCTGTCGCTCGAAGCGGGCACCATCCAGCACCCGATTTCTTATGAGACCTACGTGGATGAGCGCTTTGCGAAGCTCGCCCGGCCGGCCTCGATTCCACTCTGATGCAGAGGAATGCGCTGTTTGCGGCTCTCGCGCTGCTGTCCCTGTGGTCTTCCGCCGCCGTCGCCTCGGCCGATGACGACGCCCTGCTTGCCGGCGTCTTCAGTCCGCCGCGGCTCGCGCCTGAGTTCTCGTTGCGGGGCTCCGACGGCACGGCCTTGAGCCTCAGCCGCTACCGCGGCAAGGTGGTGTTGCTGTCCTTCGGCTATACCTCGTGCACCGAGGTCTGCCCTATCACGCTCGCCGTCCTGGCCCTCGCTCACAGAAAACTGAGCACGCTGGCCGATGAGCTGCAGGTCGTGTACATCACGGTGGATCCTGAAAGAGACAACGCGGAGCGCATGCGAAAGTATCTGACGGCCTTCGACCCGAGCTTCGTGGGCGGCACCGGCACAAGCGAGCAGCTGGCGGCGGTGCGCCGGGACTACGGAATCTCCCTGGGCAAGAGGGTCCCCGTTCCGGGCGGATATGCCCTGAGCCATTCCTCATTCATATATCTGATCGATCGGGAGGGAGCGCTGCGAGCCCTGATGCCCTTTGGCCACAGCGCCGAGGATTTCGTGCATGATGTCCGCTTGTTATTGAAGAAGTAGGCCTTTGCATAACGCAAACGCAAAGCAAGCAGGCTATGGGGTACCGTCGTTGGCTGGGGTTGTCAGTGGCCACCATCGTCCTGGCGACGGCGGCCTGGGCGGCCCTGACCCCCATCAAGACCGGCTCGCGGGACGTGCTATTCGCGATTCCGCAGGGCACCTGGGCACGCCGCATGGCCGGAAATAAGATAGAAATCCTCCCGTCCAGGATTCGCCTGACGCTCGGCCTTCGGGATATCCTTGTCCTGAAGAACCTGGATGACGTACCGCAGGTGTTCGGGCCTACTCTGATGATGCCGGGCCAGAGTTTCAGATTGCCCTTTGCGGTCGCCTCCGATTATCAATTTGCGTGTACGGCCCATGCCAGCGGGCAGATGACGATCATCGTCGAGCCGAAGCCTGAATCCGCCTGGGCCCGGCTCTGGTGGCGGCTGCGCGAACTCCTGGGGGCGATTGGGTAGATATGAGAAGCACGGCGACTTCGACACTCAGGAAGGTGCTTCCCTCGGTCACCGTCATCGCGCTGCTGATTGCGCTCTGGTGGCTGCTGGTCGATCTGACCCGGAGCGCAATTTTCCCCACGCCCTGGCAGGTGGTGCAGGGCACACTGGAGCTGATCCGGGACGGTACCCTGTGGGAACACATTGGCGCCTCACTGATGCGGGTCGGCACGGGCTTCGGGCTCGCCGTCCTCTTTGCGGTACCGCTGGGACTGTGGATGGGATGGGTGAAGGGCGCGTTCTCCACCTTCAACCCGATTTTTCAGATCCTGCGGCCGATTTCCCCGATCGCCTGGATTCCGATTGCCATCCTCTGGTTCGGCGTCGGTAACGCATCGCCGATATTTCTCATCTTCATATCGTCCGTATTCCCCATGGTGGTGCAGACGACGGCCGGCGTGCACACCATCGAACGGCGGTACCTGCGCGCGGCGGAGAATTTCGGCGTCTCCCGCTACACGCTGTTTCGCCGGGTGATCATTCCCGCGGTGCTGCCGCAGATCATCGTCGGCATGCGCATCGGCCTGGGCGTGGCCTGGCTCGTGGTGGTGGCGGCCGAGATGATTGCACTCCGCTCCGGACTCGGATACCTGATCATCGATTCGCGCAACGCCGGCAACCGCTACGACCTGGTCATCAGCGGCATGGTGATCATCGGCTTGATCGGCCTGTCACTCGATGGCGCCATGCGGCTGCTGGAGGGACTCAAGATCGTCAGGTGGCGCTATGCCCGCTAAGA
>DASWFL010000109.1:0-4583 GCA_036394255.1 Steroidobacteraceae bacterium | reverse complement strand
GGCGCAAGCCGACAGCGAGGAACTGCTGAAGATCCTGCAGATCGGCTGCACCATAAGCGATGCCGCGCTGCTGGTCTCGGGCACGGTTCATACGAAGTCCGGTGGCAAGGAGACTGAGGCGCGTGTCTACGAGGTGGCCTGTGCCGAGGGCATGGGCTACATCCTGCAAACCCAGGGGCACGATCCGCCCGTCGGCATCTCCTGCATCCACGCCGAGGATGCCCGCGCGCTCGATGTGGCCAAGGGTGCAAAACCGGGCTATTTCTGCACTCTGCCGGAAAACAAGGATGTGTACGCCTTTGTCGCCCGGCTCGTCCAGTCCTCCAAGGGCGCGACCTGCACGGTGAAGGAACTGCAGTGGTTCGGCCACAGCGAAGCGACACATTCGGAATACTCCGAAGCGGCCTGCAAGGAAGGGAACGGTTATCTGGTACAGACGCCGCTGCCGGGTGCTTCGGGCCCGACCACTGTCATGAGTTGTGCCGAGGCGGCCGAGCACGGCATCAAGTGCAGCCTCACCGACGCCGGGCCCGTGAAGGCGCCCGTGACGCTGGATACCTTCCGGGCGGCGCTCGCCCAGAACGGGGTGTCCTGCACGATCGAACAGCTGCAGCTCGTCGGGCGAGAGGAGGTCCGCAAGCGCTACGTCGTGGAGTATCGCTGCGCTGACCAGGGCGCGAGCATGGTGGCCTTCATTCCACTGGAGGGCAACACCTGGCCCTACGACGCGGTCGATTGCAAGAAGGCCGCGCGCAGCGGAGTCACCTGCACACTGTCGAAATAGCGCGCCTAGCGGACGACGAGCGCCAGCCGAAAGCCCCTGAAGGCGCTGGCTTCGGCGGGTGGATTGCTCGCGCGGGCGGCGGAACGCTCCTCCGCCGCGCCGCTGCCGAAACTGCCGCCCCGATTGACGCGCGCCACGCCGGAGGGCGGCCCGGCCGGGTCGATCGCATCACCACCGGGATAGGGCCCGTACCAGTCCCGGCACCACTCCCACAGGTTCCCCGCCATGTCATACAGTCCCCAGGCATTGGGCCGCATGCGCGCGACGGGGTGCGGTCCGGCCGGGTGCCCATGGATGAGCCAGCCGCGGCCTGCGTACCCTGAAGCGCTGTTGGCGTCGTACCAGGCAATGTCGTCCAGCGCCGGGGCACGCTGGGCATGCATCACCAGCGCTCCGGCATAGCTCGCGCTCGTCGTGCCGGCGCGGCTGGCGTACTCCCACTGCGCTTCCGTGGGCAGGGTGTACTCGTAATGCGGCGGCAGACGCCCGGCGGCACGCTCGCGCGCGTTGAGCGTCCGGCAGAAAGCCACGGCATCCTGCCAGCTCACGTAGTACATCGGCAGCCCGTCGGCTTCACCGGTCAGGTACCGGCCTGGATCCGCGTCAGCCGCGAAGTGCATGTAGGCGCGCAGGGTCTGCTTCGTGCCGCCGAAATCGTGGAGCGTGTTGTCGCGCAGCGCGCTGGCCAGCTGTTCGCGCACGCCCCGACCCATGAGGGCTCGCCACTGTCCGATCGTCACCATGGTGGTCCCGAGCCAATACCCGTGCCTCAGCATGACTCTGGTCACGGGCCCTTCATCGGCGCGGCGCAAAGGCTCGGAAGGCGGACTGCCCATCAGGAATATGCCGGGTGGAATCCACGCCATCTTCACAGCCGCCGTCCCTGCCAAGGGCAGGATCCAGGCCCTGCCGGGAGCGGGTTCCCGCGCGGCGCCGGGGGCGCCCGTGGCGGCGCCCATGGCGCCACCCCAGCACAGAGTGCTGGCCAGCACGGCTGCGCACAACCCGCGTGCGCCCACGCTCTAGCCGCCGCCGGCGCCGGCGCCGTTGCCGTTGCCGTTGCCGTTGCCGAAGGACAGCGTGATCGACTCCACCGATGCGCCTTTCGCGGTGTCAGCGGCGGTGTCGCCGGTGTTGGGTGTCACCGTGAGCTGCAGGCGCTCCACATCCTCGACGTGAATGTGATCCGCGGGTCCGCCGCGCCCCTGCGCCGCGACACGCCAGTAGTTCCACAGCCCGGGATAGGGACTGGGAATATGGATGCTGCGCGTCGGCGCCAGGCTGCTGAGCGGAACCGTGATGCTTTCCCAGGCGGCCGTGGCCCGTACGGAAGCGCTCCACGCGGTGCCGTCTTTTTCGACCAGGGTCAGCTGCAGGGTCTTGCGTGATCCGCCGTCGGCCCTGAGCTTGACGTGGAGCGCAGCCGCGCGCGCGAGCTCGCTCTGGCGTACCGCCATGGCATCCCCGATGTAGAGCGCCGCCGCATAACGCTCCGGTGTGTCCCGGCCAAGATCCGGCAGGTCCAGCGTCAAAGCCACCTCGTCCGCGCTTTCTGCGGGAGTCAGGCGAAAAAATGCATTCCGGTATTGCTCCCCTGGACGAACGAAGGAGAGCCGCTCGTAGTCCTTCTTGGGATCGAACAGGCGCAACGTCGTGCCCGGAGGGGTGACGGTGAAGGACCAGACGCTGTCGAGACGGAAGGGCCATTCGAAGGGTTGCCGCGGCACTCCGCCCGGAAAGCTCCTGATCCGATCCCCGCTCTGCGTGCTCACCGCGTACTCATACAGGCCAGGCACCCGGTACTCCGCTGGCAGCACGGCGGCATAGTCGTTGCCGCGCACACGCTGCATCGCGATCGGCTGGGCGGAAAACCCCAGGCCGGCGGGCCGCACCCACAGCCGCACGGCATCTGGCAAGACATCGTTGGCGACCCGCACCCGAATCTCTACCGGCGTGCCCGCGGTGAATTCGCGCGGCGCGAGCGTCTGCACGAGATCGGGATAGCTCGCGCGCGCGTTGACGTGAAATTCCCGCAGCGCGACGCGGCCGACACGCGCGGGCAGATCAGCGCTCGCTTCCTTGCCATGCCGGGTGAGTAGCCACACGCCCGGTTCCACTTTGAAGACGCCATTGGCCGCCGTCCGCGCGGCGGATGCCTCACCCGGTACGTTCAGCGGCGTAGCGACGAAGGCATCCCCGAGATCCGGCAGCTGCACCTTCATGGGCCAGGACCGATACAGCAGCCGCGAGACCACCTTGTCGGGCTGGGGCTGCTCGAAGGGGTCGCGCACCAGGATTTCGTCCGGATAGAGCTCCAGCCGCCACACGCCCTCTCGCAGCTTGTCGAGGAAGTAGGCACCCGTGCCTTCGTAGCCAACAGTGCCCGAGACGCCGAAACCCACCAGGCGCTGCAGGGCCTTCGCATCGCGCGCCGCATCGGCCGTGTCTCCGGCGTACATGAAAGCGTCACTGGCATTCAGCTCGCTCAGGTCGCCTTCGTAGCTGACGCGAAAATCGCCAAAGCGCTGGCTGTCCGGATAGTGGCCGTAGGATTGCATCCGGGGGAGCCGGCGCATCGCCTCGGCGGCAATCACCGCGCTCACCGCCTTCCTGGGTGTATGCACGAGGTTCAGGAAGTGCGTCTGCCAGCCCAGATTGAAGGGTGCGGTCTGCAGCATGTCGTAGGCAAACATGGTGGCCAGCTGCGCGCCGACCGAGCGGAAGGTGCGGGCCATCGCCGGATACAGGTAGCCCGAAATCAGGTCCGCCTGGTCGAATTCGTACACGATGCGCGGGCGGCCCGCCAGGTCGGAGCGCAACATGTCGGGGTAGCCGTCTACGGCCGGCAGGAAATTTCCCTTGAGCATGTGGCCGGCAACCAGGCTGGTGGGATACCAGCCGAAGCTGACGCCGTCCACCGCGGATGCCTTGATGGCCGGCGCGATCGCGAAGTCCTGCGAGACATTGAAGAAGGTGAGCTTGCGCGTTCCGGTGGCGCGCACCGCGCCGACGAGCGTGTTGATGTAGCGGATGGAACCGCTCAGATCCTCCGGGTGATGCACCGGCTCATTGATCATCTCGACAAACAGGATCGCCGGTTCATCCTTGATGGCCACCCCCGTGTACGGATTGACATGCGAGAGGAGCTGGCGGATGTAGCGCGCTTGCGCCGCGATGGACGCGGCATGGGTGCCCATTTCGGAGCGCTCAAAATAGCGCGAAAAGCCGACGTTCTGCGTCGGCTGGTCCAATTGATCCGCCCAGGCCGGGTTATAGGTATGAATCGGTGTCAGCAGGATGTAGATGCCGCGCTCGCGCGCCTTCGCGATCAGGTAATCGAGCAGGTCCACGTGTTCGTTGACGATCAGATTCCCGGCCCGGTCGGCATTCTCCCAATCGCCCCAGGAACACAGGCGCAGGGCCGTCCATCCCATGCGGGCAAACTGTGCCATGTCCTCATCGATCATGGCTTTGCGATCGCCCCCGACGAGCCCGGCCATGCGGTAGTCGGAGCCGGACATGAGGCAATAATTCGCACCGTACAGCGCGACTTCTTCGCGGTTATCGCGCCAGCGGATGACACCGGCCCTGTCCAGGTACACCGCGCGCACGGCGGGGCCGTCATCGGGCGCTGCCGCGGCGGTCTGCGGGCCCTGCAGAAGCAAGAGTCCGGCCAGCACGGTGGAAAACAGGGCATGGACACGCACAGCTTGCCTCTCCCTGCAATTAACCCCGGCCCGCAAACGGCATCTGCAAGGCCATCACGGTGATTGCCGGCACATTGACCTCGAGCGGGAGA
>DASWFL010000108.1:0-3003 GCA_036394255.1 Steroidobacteraceae bacterium | reverse complement strand
CGCCGACCGCCTGTTGCTCACGCTCGTGCATGCCGACGTGCCAGGCGACACCTTCTTCCCCGAGTGGCGGCACCTGCCGTGGCGCGAGACATGGAAACGCGAGAGCCGCGACGCGAACTACCGGTATGCGTTCAGCGTGCTCGAGCGCGCACGCTGATCACGGCGCCTTCGCCGCGCCATCGCGCTCGAACCAGATCTCCGCCTTCACGCCTGTGATACTGTAACGGCCGACGGCGATCGGCCGCAGCTTAAGGCGCGACTGGTTGGTGGCCTGCAGGAACAGCTGCTCACCGTCCGCTGTGACTGCCATGACGAAAGATGATGCGAACGGATAGTTGTCCAGAAACGCTCACTCGGGCCGCTTCTCCGCCGGGACGGTGGAGGCATTGGGCGGCGGCATCCGTCCCGCCAGCAGGTTGAAACCCAGCGATTCCAAGCTGCGGGATTGATTCGCGAGGATCACAATGCCGGTCTTCTTGACTGGACTGAGCGCAACAAAGCTGCGGTAGCCGCCCGTGGCCCCATTATGCCAGACCAGCGTGGAGTCGTCGCGCCGTTCAATCTGCCAGGCGAGACCAATCTGCCGCGGGGGAGCATAGCCCGGCACCCGCGGACGCAATGTTTCCGCCAGCACGGCCTGTAATGGCGTGGCTCTCAGCCCGAGGCAGGCTTGCACGAATTTCGCCAGGTCACGACTGGTTGAAACCATCGCCAACGCGGGAGCATAAGCATTCAAGTCCCAGTGCACGATCGCCCCGGCCCTGTTATGGCCCGGCGCGAGACGGGCTGCGCCGGCTTCGCGCCAGGAAACAACGGTGTCATTGAGTTCCAACGGCCTCAACACCCGTTCCTTCAGCAAGTCGGCATACGACTCTCCCCAGGCGCTGGCCAGGGCCTGGCCAAGGACCGCAAAACTAAGATTCGAATTGAACAGACCCGGGCCCGGTTTCGCCGTTGGCGCAACCGACGCAAATAATTCCATCAGCGACGTCAGTGTCTCCTCCGCATAGGGATTGGGCAAATCGTAACCGATCTTGTCCACACGCGTGAGCGGCAGTCCCGCGGTGTGGGTGGCCAGCTGCAGATAAGTAACCCGACTGGGGGCGAAGGGCGGTCCGACCGGCGCCTCTAACAACACCTTGCCCGTCTGGACCGCATCGGCGAGCAGCACGGCCGTGAACACTTTGGTGATTGATCCGATCTCGAACTGCGTATCGGGCGTGATCGCGGAAACACCGGCCGTATCGTCAAATTTGCCGGCGTTATAAAAGGTGACGCCATCGGCATTCACATAGGCAATCGCGATGCCGCCAGGTCGCTGCTCCAGCCATTTTTTGAGCGTCTCATCAATGTCAGCCGGTATGGCGGCTTGCGCAACCACCGCCACGCTGAAAACGGCAAGAGAGAAACCAGAGAGAAATTGGCTCATGGAAAAAAGTGGAATGGGCAGATGCCGGGCCGCGGCTAAGCTCGCAGTGTAGCGTGGGCCTTGGCGACTTCGATGTATTTCTCGGCCCAGCCGCGCAGGCCGTTTTTCTCGGCCTCGGTCAGCGGCCGCACCGCCTTCGCCGGGGAACCGAGGATCATCGAGCCCGGCGGCGCCACGAAACGCTGTGTCACGAGGGCGTTGGCACCCACGATGCAGCGGTCGCCGATCTTCGCGCCGTCGAGGATGGTCGCGCCCATGCCGATGAGACATTCGTCGCCGATTTCGCAGGCGTGGATGATGGCGCTGTGACCGATGGTGCAGTAACGGCCGACTTTCACGCCGTAATCGTCCGCCAGGTGCACCATGGTCAGGTCCTGGATATTCGTGCCTTCGCCGATGAAGATGGAATTGATGTCACCGCGCACCACGCAGCCATACCACACGCTGCTCTGCGCCCCAAGGGTCACGTCGCCCAGCACCGTGGCATTGGGGGCGACGAACGCCGCCCGCACCGTGTCGGATTTTTTGCCCAAAAATCGTGTCAGCCGCTCCTGGATATCCATTCGGCGAGCCTAGGGGCCGCCGGCATGACGCCAAGCCTGCAGAAGCCCGCCCGCTGACCGCTCAGACGATTATGCCTGCGAGGGCGGCGGAGAGATAGGAGGCCAGCGTGCCGCAGAGCAGGGCCTTCATGCCCAGGTTGGCCAGGTCCGTCCGCCGTTCCGGCACCAGCGCGCCGATGCCGCCGATCTGCATGCCCACGCTGCTGAAATTGGCGAAGCCGCAGATGGCGATGCTCACGATCAGCAGGCCCTTCTCGGTGACGATCGGGACGGCCTTGTCGGTCAGACTCTTGAAGGCCACGAATTCATTGATGGTCAGCTTTTGTCCCAGCAAGGTCGCCACGTTGCTCACGTCGGCGCCCGGCACGCCCATGGCCCACGCCATGGGGTAAAACGCCTTCCCGAAAATCCAGTTCAGCGTCAGGTCGAAACTGGGATCAAACAGATGGCCGATGAAAACCAGGATCCAGTCGATGCAGGCGATACAGGCGATGAAACCGATGAGCATCGCGATCACGTTCATGGCGATCTTGAACCCGTCGCCCGCGCCGTGCGAAACGGCGTCGATCACGTTGGTGTAGTCGCTCTTCACCTCCAGCTTCACCTGCCCCATGGTCTGGCTCTCCTCGGTCTCCGGGTAGATGATCTTGGCGATGACCAGCGCCCCGGGCGCCGCCATCAGGCTGGCCGTGATCAGCTTGGGGGCGAGGTCAAGTCCGGCCTGCGCGCCCATGTTGACGTAAACCACCAAAATGCCGCCGGCGATGCAGGCCAGGCTGCCGCTCATGGAGGCCAGCAGTTCGCTTTTGGTCATGCCGCTGAGGTAGGGCCGGATCATCACCTGCGCCTCCACCTGCCCGACCAGGGCGCTGGCCACGTTGCTCAGCGCCTCCGCGCCGCTGACCCGCATGATGAAATTCATCGCCCGGGCGACGACGGCCACGACGCGCTGCATGATGCCGTAATGGTAGAGCACGGCCACCAGCGCGCAGACCAGGATGATTGTGGCGG
>DASWFL010000107.1:0-12104 GCA_036394255.1 Steroidobacteraceae bacterium | reverse complement strand
GAAGAGCGCGTTGCGGCGCAGAGCAAGCTCCAGTCCCTGCCGCGGGACGCGAGCCCGACCCGCCAGCGCAATCGCTGTGCGATCACCGGCCGCTCGCGCGGGGTGTACCGCAAGTTCGGCCTGGCGCGCAGCAAGATTCGCGAAGTCGCCGCGCGCGGCGAGATTCCCGGGCTTGCCAAGGCAAGCTGGTAGGAGCCAAGACGATGAGCATGACCGATCCGGTTGCCGATCTGTTGACCCGCATTCGCAACGGGCAGAGCGCGCGCAAGACCAGCGTGACGATGGCTTCTTCGAAGTTGAAGACCGCCATCCTGCGGGTATTGAAGAGCGAGGGCTTCATCGCGGATTTCAACATCGGGGACGACGCGGGCAAGCCGCTGCTGACCGTTGATCTGAAGTATTACGACGGTCGGCCGGTGATCGACCGGCTGGAACGCGTCAGCCGCCCGGGGCTGCGCATCTACCGCGGCAAGGAGGACCTGCCGCGCGTGCTGGGTGGCATGGGCACCGTGATCGTTTCAACCCCGAAGGGCGTGATGACCGACAAGGCGGCGCGCGCCATCGGGCAGGGCGGAGAAGTCATCTGCATCGTGGCCTGATGGCCGGCGCCGCAGTTTAGGCAGACGGAATACCGAATATGTCCAGAGTTGCAAAGCAAGTGATCGACATACCCGCCGGCGTCACGGTCACGGTGGCCGGCGGCGTCGTCACCATCAAGGGCGCCAAGGGCGCGCTAACGCTGCCGGTGGGTGAGGGTATCGCCGTGGCGCACGAAAACAAGCAGCTCGCGGTGAGCTACGGTGACCAGGGTACGGCGCGTATCCGCGCCGGCTCGACCCGCGCGCACCTGGCGAACATGGTCCTGGGCGTGACGCGCGGTTATGACCGCAAGCTCGAGCTGGTCGGCGTTGGCTTTCGCGCCGCGGTGAGCGGCAAGGCCCTGAATCTGACGCTCGGCTTCTCGCATCCGGTCAGCTACCCGATTCCGGAGGGCATCAGCATCGAGACGCCGAGCCTGACCGAGATCCTGATCAAGGGCGCCGACCGGCAGCGCGTCGGGCAGACGGCCGCGGAAATCCGCGGCATCCGCCCGCCGGAACCGTACAAGGGCAAGGGCGTGCGTTACGCGGATGAAAAGATCTCCCTCAAGGAAGGGAAGAAGAAGTAGCGCGGCGAAGGAACGGACTATGAACATCACCAAGAAAGAGCGGCGCATACGGCGCGCCATCAAGACCCGCGTCAAGATCCGCGAGCTGGGCACGCCGCGGCTGACCGTGCATCGCACGCCGCGCCATATCTACGCGCAGCTGTTCGCGGCCGATGGTTCGCGGGTGCTGGCGACGGCCTCTACCGTGCAAAAGGCGGTGGCCAAGGATCTGAAATACACCGGCAACGTCGATGCCGCGCGCGCGGTCGGACGGGCGATTGCCGAGCGGGCCAAGGCGGCGGGCTTTGTCCGCGCCGCATTCGACCGCTCAGGTTTCCAGTATCACGGCCGCGTCAAGGCGCTGGCCGAGGCCGCCCGCGAAGCCGGGCTTGAATTCTAGGGCTACTCGCCAGGACTGCATTGCATGGCAAGAATAGAGAAAAACCAGAGCGCCGACGACCTGATGGAAAAGCTGGTCGCGGTCAACCGCACCGCCAAGGTCGTCAAGGGCGGCCGCCAGTTCGGCTTCACGGCGCTGACCGTGGTCGGCGACGGCGCCGGCCGTGTCGGCTTCGGCTTCGGCAAGGCGCGCGAGGTGCCGGTGGCGATTTCCAAGGCGATGGCGCAGGCGCGCAAGAGCCTGGTGAACGTCAGCCTGGCGAACGACACGCTGCATTACGCGGTCAAGGGCGAGCATGGCGCGACGCGCATCTTCATGCAGCCGGCCTCGAGCGGCACCGGCGTCATCGCCGGCGGCGGCATGCGCGCGGTGCTCGAGTGCGCGGGCGTGCGCAACGTGCTGGCCAAGAGCTATGGCTCGCGCAATCCCATCAATGTGGTGCGCGCGACGGTCAAGGCGCTGGCGAGCGTGCGTTCGCCGGATGAGATCGCCGCCAAGCGCGGCAAGAGCCTCGAAGACATCCTCGGGTGATCCATGGCGACGACCGACAAAGTGAAGGTGACTCTGCTGCGCAGCCTGCACGGGCAGTTGCGTCATATCGGCGCATCGGTGCGCGGCCTGGGGCTGCGCCGCCCGCAGCAGAGCGTCGTGATCGCCGATACCGCGGAGAATCGCGGCATGATCAACGCGGCCTGCCACATGCTCAAAGTGGAGCGCAGCTGACATGCGACTGAACACGATCAAGCCGGCCGCCGGTTCACGCCGCCTGCGCCTGCGCGTCGGCCGCGGCGCTTCGGCCGGGCAGGGCAAGACCTGCGGCCGTGGGGTCAAGGGCCAGCGCGCGCGCAAG
Organism: Steroidobacteraceae bacterium; assembly: GCA_036394255.1. Taxonomy (GTDB): domain Bacteria; phylum Pseudomonadota; class Gammaproteobacteria; order Steroidobacterales; family Steroidobacteraceae; genus FEN-1191. The sequence continues at coordinate 9,707 of DASWFL010000107.1, read as the reverse complement.
GGCGGCTACCACAAGGTCGGCTTCGAGGGCGGCCAGATGCCGCTGCAGCGGCGCATGCCGAAGGTCGGCTTCCGTTCCGCCATCAAGGCGCTGCGCGCCGAAGTGCGGCTGCACGAACTGGCCGCGGTGACGGCGGCGGTGATCGACCTGGCGGCGCTCAAGGCGGCACAGATCGTGTCCGTGCACGCCGAGCGGGCAAAGGTCGTCCTGTCCGGAGAGCTGAAGAAGGCGGTCCACCTCAAGGGGATCGGTGTCACCAAGGGTGCCCGCGCGGCGATTGAGTCCGCCGGCGGCAAGGTCGAGGAGTAATGGCCAACACACCGCCCACCAATCTGGCGAGCCTCGCCGACGCGGGACGGAGCGGGGAGATCCGCACGCGCCTGCTGTTCCTGCTGGGCGCACTGGTCGTCTACCGCATCGGCACCTTCATCCAGGTGCCGGGCATCAACCAGGCGGCGGTGCTGCGCTATTTTACCGACCAGTCCAACAGCATTCTCGGTGTCGTCAACAGTTTCAGCGGCGGCGCGCTGCAGCGCCTGTCGATATTTGCGATGGGCGTGATGCCCTACATCTCGGCCTCGATCATCATCCAGATGCTTTCAATGGTGGTGCCGACCCTGATGGAGTACCGCAAGGAAGGCGAGGCCGGGCGGCGCAAGACCACCCAGCTGACGCGCTACTGCACGGTCGGGCTGGCCGTGTTCCAGTCCTTCGGCGCGGCCGTGGCGCTGCAGAACGGCGGCATGGTGCAGGCCGGGGGCCCGCAATGGCTCCTGGTCGCTACGGTCACCATGACGACCGGCACGATGTTCCTGATGTGGCTCGGCGAGCAGATCACCGAGCGCGGTGTCGGCAACGGCATCTCCATGATCATCCTCTCGGGCATCGTCGCCGGGCTCCCGGGCGCGCTCAGCCGCACCTTCGAGTCGGTGAGCAACGGGGAGATGCAGCCGGTGTTCGCGATCGCGCTGGTGGCGATCGTGTTGGGCGTGACGGGCTTCTGCGTGTACGTCGAGCGCGCCCAGCGGCGCATTGCCGTGCACTACGCCAAGCGCCAGGTCGGGCGCCGCATGTACGCCGGGCAGAGCAGCCATCTGCCTTTCAAGCTCAACATGTCGGGCGTGATTCCGCCGATCTTCGCCTCGAGCCTGCTGCTGTTCCCGGCGACCATGGCCAGTTTTTTCGCCACCGGTTCGGACACCAAGATGAGCTTCTTCCTGCAGCAGATCACGGCCTCGCTGAACTACGGGCAGCCGCTCCACCTGGTGCTGTACGCGGCGCTGATCCTCGGCTTCACTTTCTTCTACACCGCGCTGGTGTTTAATGCCCGCGAGACCGCCGACAACCTCAAAAAGTCCGGGGCCTTCATTCCCGGCATCCGCCCCGGCCAGCAGACCGGCGAGTACATCGACAAGGTGCTCACGCGCCTGACGCTGTGGGGCGCCACCTACATCATGGCGGTGTGCCTGCTGCCCGAGGTGCTGGTCTCCTCGCAGGGCGTGCCGTTCCAGTTCGGCGGCACCTCGCTGCTGATCGTGGTCGTGGTGGTGATGGATTTCATGGCGCAGCTCCAGGCGCACATGATGTCGCATCACTATCCAGGTCTGATGAAGAAGGCGAATTTGCTGGGCACCGGCCGCGGTACCCAGGGTGCAGGTGAGCGATGAAAGTACGTCCGTCCGTGAAGAAGATCTGCAAGAACTGCAAGATCGTGCGCCGTCGTGGCGTGGTTTATGTGATCTGTTCCGACGCCCGGCACAAGCAGCGCCAGGGATGAGGCCCGCAGTCATGAACGGCAGGAGTTCCGAGGTAACAGCATGGCACGCATAGCCGGTATCAACATTCCGATGAACAAGCATGTCGGAATCGGTCTGACGCACATTTTCGGTGTCGGCCGCACGCGCGCGCTCGAGAGCTGCGCGGCCGCGGGCGTCGATCCTGCCACCAAGGTCAAGGATCTCACGGAAGCGGAAGTGACGGCGCTGCGGGCGCAGCTGTCGCGCTATCCGCTCGAGGGTGACCTGCGGCGCGAGGTGTCGATGAATATCAAGCGCCTGATGGACCTGGGTACCTGGCGTGGCATCCGCCACCGCAAGGGCCTGCCGGTCCGCGGGCAGCGCACGCGCACGAATGCCCGCACCCGCAAGGGTCCGCGCAAGCAGGCAGTGAAACTCAACGCCCCGCCGGGCAAGATCTGATGCAGGTAAGCAGGAAACATGGCTGAACAGAAGACACCGCAGACCACGGCCAGCGCGACCGCCCAGAAGGAGGCCGCCGCCAAGAAGCCGAAGAAGGCGCGCAAGAACGTGCTCGATGCGATCGCGCACGTGCATGCATCCTTCAACAACACGATCATCACGATCACCGACCGGCAGGGCAACACGCTGTCGTGGGCAACTTCCGGCGGCTGCGGTTTTCGCGGCTCACGCAAGAGCACGCCCTTTGCCGCGCAGGTGGCCGCCGAGAAGGCCGGCGTCGCCGCGCAGGAACACGGTGTGAAAAACGTCGAGGTGCGCGTGGGTGGTCCCGGTCCGGGACGCGAATCGGCGGTGCGCGCGCTCAACGGCTGCGGACTGAAGATCACGAGCATCGAGGACGTCACGCCGATTCCGCACAACGGCTGCCGTCCGCCCAAGAAGCGCCGCGTCTGACGCGCAACCAGAGGAAAGCTACATGGCGCGATATACCGGTCCCACGTGCAAGCTCGCTCGCCGCGAGGGCACCGATCTGTTTCTCAAGAGCGGTGCCAAGCCGCTCGAGAGCAAGTGCAAGTTCCAGGTGCCGCCGGGCGGCGTCAAGAGCGAGCGACGGCAGCGGCTGTCCGACTACGGTCTGCAGCTGCGGGAGAAGCAGAAGCTCCGCCGCATGTACGGGGTGCTCGAGCGCCAGTTCCGCGGCTATTACCAGCAGGCGGCGCGTCGCGCGGGCGCCACGGGCGAGCAGCTCCTCAAGCTCCTGGAGTCGCGGCTCGACAACGTCGTCTACCGCATGGGCTTTGCCGCAACGCGGGCCGAGGCGCGCCAGCTCGTAAGCCACAAGGCCATCGAGGTCAACGGTGGCATCGTTTCGATCGCCTCCTACCAGTGCCGGGCAGGCGATGTCGTGCAGGTGCGGGAGCGCGCCCGCAAGCAGCTGCGCATCCAGGGTGCGCTGGCCTCGGCGACCCAGGCGGGTCTGCCGGAATGGATCGAGGTCAACGACAAGGAAATGCGCGGCGTATTCAAGGCGGTACCGGCTCGTGAGGATGTCCTCCCGGACATCAACGAGAATCTGGTCGTCGAGTTGTATTCGAAGTAAGGGTGAAGCGGATATGCAATCCTCAGTAAGCGAGTTTCTCAAGCCCCGTGTCGTCAAGGTGCAGCCCGTTGCGCCGCGGCAGGCACGGGTCGTCATCGAACCGTTCGAGCGCGGTTTCGGCCATACGCTCGGCAATGCGCTGCGGCGCGTGCTGCTTTCGAGCATGCCCGGTGCTGCGATCACCGAGGTGGAAATCGACGGCGTGCTGCACGAGTACACCAGCATCGAGGGCGTGCAGGAAGACGTCGTCGACGTGCTGCTCAACCTCAAGCTCGTGGCGCTGCGCATGCACGCGCGCAGTTCGGCCGAATTGCGCCTGCACAAGCGCGGCCCCGGACCGGTGACCGCCGGTGACATCCAGACCGATCACGACGTCGAAGTCGTCAATCCCGAGCTGGTGATCGCCAACCTCACCAAAGCGGGCGAACTCAACATGCAGATGAAGATCGAGCGCGGCCGTGGCTATCGCCCGGCAGTGCAGCGCGTGGTGTTCGAGGAGCAGACCCGCCCGATCGGCCGCCTGCTGCTCGATGCCTCCTTCTCGCCAGTACGCCGTGTGACCTATTCGGTCGAGTCCGCGCGCGTCGAGCAGCGCACCGATCTGGACAAGCTGATCATCGATATCGAGACCAATGGCACGATCGAGCCCGAAGAGGCGATTCGCCGGGCCGGTGGCATCCTCAAGGATCAGCTGTCGGTGTTCGTCGACCTGCAGGGCGAGGATGAGGCGGTCTCCAAGATCACGGAGATGCAGTTCGATCCGATCCTGCTGCGCCCGGTCGACGAGCTCGAGCTCACGGTACGCAGCGCCAACTGCCTGAAGGCCGAGAATATCCATTACATCGGTGATCTGGTGCAGCGCACCGAGGTCGAGCTGCTGCGCACGCCGAATCTGGGCAAGAAATCGCTGACCGAGATCAAGGAAGTGCTGCAAAGCCACGGACTCATGCTGGGCATGCGGCTGGACGGCTGGCCGCCGGCAGGACTGCGCCGTGACGAAGAGTCCGGACTGATCTGATCACCTGCTGCAGAGAAATTCATGCGTCATAAACTTTCCGGCCGGCAGCTCTCGCGCAACAGCCCGCACCGGCATGCGCTCATGCGCAACATGGCCGGCTCGCTCCTGCGCCACGAGACCATCCGCACCACGCTGCCAAAGGCCAAGGAACTGCGCCGTGTGGTCGAACCGCTGATCACGCTCGGCAAGAGCGACTCGGACTCCAACCGCCGGCTGGCGTTTTCGCGGCTGCGCGACAGCGCCGTTGTCACCAAGCTGTTCGCTGATCTGGGGCCGCGCTTCCGCGCCCGGCCGGGCGGCTACACCCGGATACTGCGCATGATGCCGCGGCCGGGCGATTCGGCACCGATGGCACTGATGCAGCTGGTGGATGGGCCCGTGATCGAGGCGGTGCCTGCCGTGGCCCCCGAATCCGCCGCCGAAGCCAGGCCATCCCGGGCCGCGAAGGCGACCAGGGCCGATAAGGCGAAGGCCGCCCCCGCCAAGGCCTCCACGGCCAAGCCCGCCGCGGCCAAAGCGACGGCCAAGGCGGCCAGGGAGGAGGCGGCTGCGAGCGCGAAGCCTGCACGGAAGGCGAAGAAAACCGCGGCCAAGCCCGCGGGCAAGAGCACCCCCAAGAAGAAGGGCCCGAAAGGGTCCTGAGGCCCTCCGGGGCGCGCGGGCCAGGGCTCCGTGGGGGCACCCGTACTCTGAAAGAGGGAGATGAAGATGAGTTTTACATCGGAATTCAAAGAATTTGCCATGAAGGGCCCGGTGCTCGACCTGGCCGTGGGCGTCATCATCGGCGCCGCGTTTGGCAAGATTGTGGCGTCTTTGGTCGAAAATGTGCTCATGCCCCCCATTGGTCTGCTGCTCGGAGGCGTCAACGTCTCGGACTGGGCGGCGAAGATTGGTGCCGGCTCCGACGGCAAAGACGTCATGCTGAAATACGGCTCGTTTTTGCAGTCCGTCATCGACTTCCTGATCATCGCGTTCGTCATTTTTGTTGCGATTAAGGCTCTCAACAAGCTCAAGAAGCCCGCTCCGGCTGCGGTTGCGCCGCCGCCCCCGCGGCAGGAAGTGCTGCTCGAGGAGATCCGCAATCTCCTGGCGAAGCGCTGAAATCCCGCTCCCCGGGGCCTGTCCGGGGCGTTATTTTTCGGGCGACAGATTGAAATGCGCCGTGGCTACTATAGAATCGACGACCGCGATGGAAGGTCGCGATCAAACTAGTTTGTTTGCCGCTATTAACTTCTGATTATCTGGGGATTCATCGATGAATATTAAGCTCGCTCTTGGCGCTGTTGTCGCAGCGCTCGCGCTGGTGGCCTGCAGCAATCAGGAAGCCCCGGCTCCGGCTGCTCCGGCCGCCGACGCCGCCGCTCCTGCCGCTGCTCCGGCTGCTGACGCTGCTGCTCCGGCAGCCGCTCCGGCTGCTGACGCCGCTGCTCCGGCTGCTCCGGCTCCGGCTGCTCCGGCGAACTGATCCTACCGGGTCTGGCATGAAAGCCCGCGCAGGCCGTGAACCGGTCTGCACGGGCTTTCGTGTTTTATGGCATGGCGATCAGTGTCCGCGATACCAGAGGCTCGCGCGATGACCGACGGTGGATGGAATCGGTCTATCGCGATTACCTGAACGACCTCGCGCCGCTGGGCACGGGTGTCTTCCCGGCCCTGCGGGAATTCGGCCATCGCGAGCCCGACCAGTTCGCCAGCTGGTTCGCCGACTCGAACGCACAGCTGCTCACCATACTCAAGGATGACAAGCCGGTGGGCTTCGCGATGGTCCGCAGCGGCCGGACGCAGCCCGAACGGGACTCGGTTGAATTCAGCATGGCTGAATTCTTCATCGCCCGTCCCTGGCGTCGGCGCGGTGTGGGCCAGGAAGCGGTGCGCCTGATCTTCGATCGCTTCTCCGGCCGCTGGCACATCAAGGAATACCTGCGCAATCCGCAGGCCGTCGCCTTCTGGCGCCGCGTCGTCGCTGATTACACCGCCGGTCACTATCAGGAGCGCGGCCACAGCGGTGAGATGCACCAGTATTTCGATTCCAGCATCCGGCGCAGCCGCTGAAGGCGCCGATCAGGCGCGGATGGCGCTCGCACGGCCCGTCACCGTGCGTGCGAGCGTGAGGGCCAGGTATTTTCCCGTGAGCGAATCGCGGTTGGCCGCCAGCTGTTCCGGCGTGCCCTGCGCGATCACCCGGCCGCCGTTCTCCCCGCCGCCCGGACCGAGATCGATGACCCAGTCGGCCGTCTTGATCACGTCCAGATTGTGCTCGATGACCACCATCGTGTTGCCCGCGTCAACGAGCTGCTGGAGCACTCCGAGCAGTTGTGCGACGTCGTGGAAGTGCAGCCCGGTGGTCGGTTCGTCGAGGATGTAGAGCGTGTGGCCCAGTCCGCGCTTGGCCAGCTCGCGCGCCAGCTTGATGCGCTGCGCCTCGCCGCCCGAGAGCGTTGTGGCGCTCTGGCCGAGGCGCACGTAGCCCAAGCCCACGGCGAGCAGCGTACGCAGGCGGTTCGCCGCCGCGGGCACGCTGGCAAACAGCTGCGCGGCGTCCTCGACCGTGAGTTCCAGCACTTCGTGGATGCTGTGGCCCCGATAGCGTACTTCGAGGGTCTCGCGGTTGTAGCGCCGCCCGCGGCAGACGTCGCAGGGCACGTACACATCGGGCAGGAAGTGCATTTCCACGCGCAGCACGCCGTCGCCCTGGCAGGCTTCGCAGCGGCCGCCGCGCACATTGAAACTGAAGCGGCCCGCGTCGTAGCCGCGCGCCCGCGACTCGGGCACCTGCGCGAACAGCTCCCGGATCGCGGTGAACAGGCCGGTGTAGGTCGCCGGGTTGGAGCGGGGCGTGCGGCCGATCGGATCCTGGTCGATGTCGATCACGCGCTCGAAGCGCTCCAGCCCCGTGATCGCGCGGCAGGGCGCCAGGCCCTCCAGGCTGCCCTCGTTCAGACGCGCGGCGGCGTGGCGGAACAGCGTGTCGTTGATCAACGTGGATTTGCCCGAGCCGGAAACGCCCGTGATGCAGGTGAGCAGTCCGAGCGGCAGCCGCACGTCGAGATTGCGCAGATTGTTGCCGCTCGCGCCCTCGATGAGGATCGCGGCGGCGCCGGATTTGCGGCGCCGGCGGGGCACGGGGATCAGCTCCAGGCCGGCCAGGTACCGGCCGGTGAGGGAATCCGGATTGGCGGCGATCTGGGCTGGCGTGCCCTGGGCGACGACCTGGCCCCCGTGGATGCCGGCGCCGGGTCCGAGATCGACAACGTGGTCGGCGCCGCGGATGGCATCCTCATCGTGCTCCACGACGATCACGGTATTGCCCAGATCGCGGAGCCGGCGCAAGGTCCCCAGCAGCCGCGCATTGTCGTGCTGGTGCAGTCCTATCGAGGGCTCATCGAGTATGTACATCACGCCGGTGAGACCCGAGCCGACCTGGCTGGCGAGCCGGATGCGCTGCGTCTCGCCGCCCGAGAGGGTGTCGGCGGCGCGATCGAGGCCGAGGTAATCGAGGCCCACGTCGACCAGAAAACGCAATCGCTCCACGATGCCGCGCACGATGCGCTCGGCCACGGCGGCGCGCCAGCCGGATAACTGCAGGGCGCTGAAGTGCGCCAGGGCCTGCCCGACGGTCAGGCCGGTCAGTTCCGCGATGTTGCGCCCCTCGATCAGCACGGCGCGCGCGGCGATGTTCAGGCGCGTGCCGGCGCAGTCGGGACAGGGCCGGTGGCCGCGGTACCGGCCGAGCTCCTCGCGCACGGCCGGTGACTCGCTCTCGCGCCAGCGGCGCTCCAGATTGGGCATGATGCCTTCGAAGGCGTGGCGACGGCGCTGCGCGCTGCCGCGCGCATCGCGGTAACGGAACTCGATCTCGATGCCTTCGCTCCCGTACAGCAGCTGCCCGTGCACGCTTTCGGGCAGCTCCGTCCAGGGTGTGTCGACATCGAAGCCGTAGTGGCGCGCCAGGCCCTCGAGCAGCTGGGAATAGTGCTTGTTGTGCCGGTCCCAGCCGCGCACGGCGCCGGCGGCGAGCGACAGGCCGGGCTGGGAGACGACACGCTGGGGATCGAAGAACTCCTGCACGCCCAGACCTGCGCAGCTGGGGCAGGCCCCGGCCGGATTGTTGAAGGAAAACATGCGTGGCTCGGGTGCCGGCACCGCGAAGCCGCATTCCGGACAGGCGTGGCGGCTGGAGAACACCAGCGGCGCGAGTCCCGTTTCCTCGCCAAACACGACGCGCGCGGCGCCCTGGCTGAGCTTCAGCGCCGTCTCGAAGGATTCTGCCAGGCGCTGTGCCGCCTCGGGCCGGACGCGGAAGCGATCCACTACGGCCTCGATCGTGTGCTTGCGGCGGCCATCGATCGGCGGCACGCTTTCCAGCTCGTGCACCTGGCCATCGATCCGTACGCGCACGAAACCCTGCGCGGCCAGCCCGCCCAGGAGCTGGGCGTGCTCGCCCTTCCGATCGCTGACCAGCGGCGCCAACAGCAGCGCGGCCTGGTCGGCTCCTGCCTCGAGCACCTGATCGACCATCTGGCCGACGCTCTGGGCGGCGAGGTCGATGCCATGGTGCGGACAGCGTGGCAGCCCGGCACGCGCAAACAGCAGCCGCAGGTAATCGTAGATCTCGGTCACCGTGCCGACCGTGGAGCGCGGGTTGTGCGATCCGGCCTTCTGCTCGATGGCGATGGCCGGGGACAGGCCCTCGATGCTGTCGACGTCCGGCTTGTCCATCATCGACAGGAACTGGCGCGCATACGCGGAGAGCGATTCGACGTAGCGCCGCTGGCCCTCGGCGTACAGGGTGTCGAAGGCCAGCGTGGACTTGCCCGAGCCCGACAAGCCGGTGAACACCGTGAGCTGGTCGCGCGGCAGGTCCAGGTCGATGCTGCGCAGGTTGTGGGTGCGCGCACCGCGTACGCGGATGGTCTTCATGGGCTGGTCAGGGCGGAGCTCGTTAGGCACACAGTTACGACCATTCTATACCGTCCCGGCGGGTACGCCCTGCCGTCCAAGTCGCTGTACGTGGGGGCGGGTGCAGCCGAGGCGCTGGGCCCGGGGCGATCCCGCCCGGAAGGCGCTCAGGGGCGCTCCTAAAGGGCCCCAGGAGGGCCCGACAGGGCCGTTTGGCGCGCAACGCGACCGAAACTGGGCCTGCCCGCCCGACCAGCGGCGACTACAATAGGCCCTACGCAATCCTTAAGATCGAGAGAGGGCCCAGCCATGGCGCGCGGAGTCAACAAAGTCATTCTCGTCGGCAATCTGGGCGCTGATCCGGAGACCCGCTCCATGCCCTCGGGCATGACCGTCGCGAACATCCGCATCGCGACCAGCGAGAGCTGGAAGGACAAACAGTCCGGGGAGCAGAAAGAGCGCACTGAGTGGCATCACGTGGCGCTGTTCGGGC
>DASWFL010000106.1:0-3524 GCA_036394255.1 Steroidobacteraceae bacterium | reverse complement strand
TCGACGCGGGCGAGCCACGGCAACAGCGGCGGCACCTTGGTGGGCGGGAGCGAGAGCATCATGAGGCGAATCGGCTCGCTGACGACATGGGTACCCGCGTCCACAATCAGCCGCGCCATCGCCTCCCCGGGCCAGCTCTCGCGCTCCGCCAGCTGCGACATGATTCCAGGCATTGCGCGCTGCGCGTCGATCTGCACCAGGGCGGCGGCGGCATAGAAGGAGACCAGGGCGTTCGGCGCGCCGAGCAGGCCCTGCAGAACGCTCCAGGCGCCCGGGTCCCGCAGGTGGCCCAGGGCCCGGATCGCCAATATCTGTTTGCCGACATGACGCGAGTTCAAGAGGTGGCGCGCCTCGCCGTCGAGACCCAGGCGCAGCGCCAGCGCGTTCAGCCGCTCGACGGAGCCGCCACGCACGGCGTCCTGCAGCGCATTCCATTCGTCCATCAGAAACGGCCGATGGCGCTCTGCCAGACGCGGCAGCGTGGGCAATTCTTCCTCCTCCTCCATCGCGACGCGTGTCAGCAGCGGCCGCCAGACCTTCACGACGCGTGCACGCACGCGTTCCTCGTGCCGCAGGTACTGGCGTATGGCGAGTGCGACCAGCAGAATCAGCACGGAGCTTGCGGCCGCAATTTCGGCGCTGCGCCACGCCAGCGTGACGATCAGTACAGATCCGCTGTTCAGGCCTTCCATGGAAGCGGGCCGCAGGCGCTCGGGTCAGGGGGGCGCATGGTGCTCAGGGCGGGGCAACCTGGGGAGGGCGCAGCCGCCGCCGGATCCGGGCCACCAATTCCGACGGGCTGAAGGGCTTGGTGAGAAAGTCGTCGGCACCCAGGTCTAGGGCTCGCACGGCATCATGCTCGCGGGTCTTGGAGGTCAGGATGATGACCGGAACCCCCTGCCAGGCCGGATTTGCGCGCAGGCAGGCCAGCAGCTCGAAGCCGTCCGTGTACGGCAACATGATGTCCAGCAGCACCAGATCGACGGCCGGTCCGGCGTTGATGCGTTGCACGGCCTGCCGGCCATCGGCAATCGTTTCAACCTGGAAATGCTCCCGCTCGGCCAGGTAGCCGAGCAGGTAGGCCATGTGCACGTCGTCCTCGACGATCAGGAGACGTTGCTGTGCGCTAGACTCGCCGGTCATATTCATGTGCCCCTGTGTTAAGAATACTCGATGAACGATGCCCTGCAACGCCGGATCAAGCAGCTCGAGCGGGAGCTTGAGAAGCAGCGCCTGACGCTGACCAAGGCCCTGCGCCAGGCGGAGACCGCGAGTCGTGCCCGGGGCCAGTTTCTCTCGAACGTCAGCCACGAGATCCGCACGCCGATGAACGGCGTCATCGGCATGGCGACGCTGCTGCTCGACACGAACCTGGATCGCCGGCAGCGTGAGTACGCCGGCATCATTCGTTCCAGCGCTGATTCGCTGCTGGCGGTCATCAATGACCTGCTCGATTACTCCAAAATCGAGGCGGGCAAGCTCGAGCTGGAACGCGTTGAAATGGATTTACGCGCCCACGTCGAGGAAGTCGCGACCAGCATGGCGCTGCAGGCGGCGGCCAAGGGCCTGGAGCTGGTCGTGGACGTTGCGCTCGACGTGCCGGAGCGGGTGCTGGGCGATCCCGGGCGCATCCGCCAGGCCCTGACCAACCTCGTATCCAATGCCATCAAGTTCACGGAGCGAGGGGAAGTCGTGATCCGGGTACGGAAGGATCTGGACCCGGGTGCCCAGGCCCTGGTCCGGTTCGAGGTCCAGGACACCGGTGTCGGGATTTCCGAGGCGACCCTCCCGCGCCTCTTCCAGCCGTTCATGCAGGCCGACGCCTCCACGGCCCGGCAGTATGGTGGCACGGGTCTCGGCCTCTCGATCGTCAAGCGCCTCGCCGAACTCATGGAGGGCAGGGTTGGCGTGGACAGTACGCTGGGCAAGGGCTCGACGTTCTGGTTCAGCGCGCGCCTTGAACCCCATGCACGCGCCGCCAGGGAAGACTCTGTGCTGCCGGCTCCGGCAGCAAGCCGGCGCGTGCTCGTCGTGGACGACAACGACACCAACCGGCGTGTGCTCGCGGAGCAGCTGCGCCACGCCGGCTACGAAGTTGAAGTGGCTGAGACTGCCGTCGCTGCGCTCTCAACGCTCCAGCATGCGGCCAGTGCCGGCGCCCCGTACCAGCTTGTGCTCACGGATCACCGGATGCCCGGCATCGACGGCTTCGGGCTGGCGCAACGCATCCGGGCGATCGAATCCATCGCGGAGCTGCGCCTGGTTCTTTACAGTTCGATTGACGATCACCCCAGCCGCGAGCAGCTGCGGACACTGGGCTTTGCCGGCCAGTTGTCGAAGCCCGTCCGGCGCGCCGAGCTCCTGGCGGCGATGGAGCGGGTGCTCTCGCACGATGCGCTCGACTTCACGCAGCGCCTGCGCGCCGTCGTCACGCGCGACGAGATCGTCGAGGCGCAACACCGCCACGGGCGTCTGGTATTGCTGGTCGAGGACAATCCGATCAACCAGCGCGTGGCGCAGCTTTATCTTGATCGCGCGGGCTGCGAAGTCGTCTCCTGCAGCAATGGTCAGGAGGCGCTCGCGGCCCTGGAAGCGCGGCGCTTCGATCTCGTGCTGATGGACGTGCAGATGCCGGTGATGGACGGCCTCAAGGCGACGCGCCTGATCCGCGAGCGCGAGGGCGTCAACCAGCGGGTACCGATCGTCGCGCTGACGGCCAGCGGGATGAAGGAACAGGTGGACGAGTGCAAGGCCAGCGGCATGGACGAGGTCATGGCAAAGCCGATCGACCGCGAACGGCTGACCACGATCCTCGATCGCTACGTCCCGGCGGTCGGATCGCTGACCGGACGACATGTCGTGCGGCCGGCTCCACGACCCACCGATAATCCAGCGGAGCTTTCGCTCGCGCGCTTCCGGGAATTGGCCGCCGGCGATACTGTGTTCGCGCGCGGGCTCGCTGCGAGCTTTGTCGATAGCGCCGGCAAGGCGCTGGCTGAGATCAAGACCGGCCTGTCCGAGGGCGATCTCGCGCTTGTGGAGCGAGCGGCGCACACGCTCGCGGGCTCGAGCGCCAATCTGGGCACGACGCGGCTGCAGGCGGTGGCTGCGGCGATGGAAAAATCCGCCCGCAAGGGGGATGGTGCGGCTGTGGCCGAGTTACTCGACGGGGCGCGAGAGCGCCTGGACGCCGCACGCAAGGCGCTTGAAGCTGAAGTGCAGGGCGGGCTGTCGTCGGAACAAGCGGACCGCAGCCAATAATAGCGACAAGTCCATACCTGCTTCGCTTTCATAGCAGCCCGCGCTCAGCGAAAAATGTCGAGCTCAACATTTTTTGCGGTACCGGGACTTCTCTGATATGCGGGGCGCCGCTTGGCGGCGCCTATGTCCCAGGTACATGCCCACAGCCGATTCCACAGTTCTGGGCGAGGTGCCAATGGCTTGTCCAACCCGTATCTAAAGGGCCAAATGCGGACCTCTGCATTCAGGCAGTCGGTACGGTCCCGCCATCGATCACGTACTCC
>DASWFL010000105.1:0-17835 GCA_036394255.1 Steroidobacteraceae bacterium | reverse complement strand
GCTCAGAATGAGACGCCCGCATCTACACTCCTGACCATCAACTTCAGCGGCGCCGGCGCGGCCGTCGGGACTCTGCCTGGACAGACCAAGCCGGACTGGGTAACTGTCAGCGGTTTGACGTTGGCCACCACGAAGCAGGCGACTGTGACTATTAGCGTCGCTCCCGGCGGCATCGCTCCTGGGAACTACTTGACTACCCTGCGTTTCGCCACCGCCGACGCTGATCTTACTCATCAGGCTTACGTTGACCTGACGGTCAGCATGGCCGTTCGCGAAGGACTGGGCATCGCCAGTTCCCCGGCGCCGTCCTTCACGCTCGTGCAGGGCAGCAGCGTTTCGGCGCCTAATTTGCTGACACTGGCGATTACCGGCAGCGGCACGCAGTGGCCCATCACACAGAAGCCGGCCTGGATCGATTTGACCGCTATGTCTGGCGCCGGTCCCGCCACGATCACTGCGACACTCAACGCGGCGGCGCAGCTACTGTCCGCTTACTCCATTGCGTACGTAGACTATATCCGCGTCTTCGACAGCGTTAGCCGGGTCGAAACTGATCTGGCGGTAACATTGCAGATAAACAGGGTGATTCCAACACTGAATCCGACGGCTCTCACTTTCAGTGTGGACAGTACTACCACCGACGCGCAACTGTCGCAGACCGTGCAGGTCAGCGATACCGCGCTCGGGCAGAATTCCTCGCTCGCGCTGACTTGGACGGCAGACGGTGACCTGTATCCGGATCAGTCAACCCGACTGCCCGAGCCGCCGTTCATTGCCAGCGTGTTCGCCGGTGACACTGCGGGGTCGCCGACGAACGTAGTGATCTCGCTGCGCAGGCAGGTGCTGTCAGGGCTAATGCCCGGCACTCACCAACTATCGGCAGTATTCCATTTTATCTCACCCGACAAGACGCTACTGAGCGCGGATATAAGCCTGCCGCTGACGATTACGGTGCGGCTGCCGCGTGGCAGCACGGCTGCTCCGGCGGTGATCGCCGCAGGCGCGCCGGGAACAGTGCAGCTGATTGGAGAAGACTTTCAGGCTACCGATCTCGCACAACTGCGAATCAATGGTGGTGGCCTGCCAGCTGGCAGCTCTGTGGCTCTGGTCGATAGCCAGACGCTGAACCTGACGTTGCCGGCGTTGTCGGCGGGGCGCTACGCGATCGACTTCGCCAACGCGCTGGGTTTGCGACGTTCCTATGCCGAAGTGCAGTCGGTCCCAGTGGTCTCAGCGCCGGGCGCGGGTCTGGTGGCATCGGTCAGCGCGCCGCACTATCGACTCTACTACGACGATATGCGTCGCCGGCTCTATAGCGTGGCTTTGGACCTCCAGCACTTGGCGCGCTACCAATGGAATGGCAGCGCCTGGCAGACGCTGACGCCGATATCACTCGTGGCTCAGGGCACACTTGTGCTCGGCCGCAACGGGCGCGAACTGTATGTATCGACCAGCGACGGCATCTGGGCGCAGGATGTGGATACCGGAGCTACTACCACGCAAGTTGCAGCTCCCGCCGTCTCGACCTGCGCCGGGTCTGGGGCGGGGTGGTTGGCCGCGACCGAGTATGGCTCCCTGTTGGCCACTCATCCGGGATGTACAACTGTGGCTGGCGACCTGGCGGAGTTTGACCTGATCGGCGGCGGCGCAGGGCCACCGGTGCAGGCGGGATTCTCATACCGGAGCTATCCCCTGTCGTCCAATCTTGACGCCGACCTGGGCACTAGTCCCGATGGCCGGTTCGTGCTATCCGAAACGCTGGGAGGCTTTGCGCTGCTGGATACGCGATTCCATCAATTCGTGGCCCCGCAGGGCGTGCTTTCGCAGGCCGGCCACTGGAACTCAGGGAGCATGAATTTCCTGGCAGCGGATGCCACGGGCCAGCAGTTGCTGCTCAGGAATGGCGCGGTTGCAGATCGTTCGGGCAATGTTTTGGGCGTTCTGCCGAAGCACAGTTCTGCGGTATTGCGTAACGATGGCCAGACTGCGGTAATCCTCGTCTACGACGGCCAGGGAGCCTCGCACCTTGCCATCGTGAACATAGGCAGCGCAGTGGGACCTTTCAATGTCTTCCCGCAAATCGGTGCGGATATTCCTGTTTCCCCATCGTTGGGTCGTCTGGAAGCCACCGGCTACGCCGACTCGATCTTGCAGCTGGTGCTTTCCGCAGACGAGCACGTCGCCTTTGTCTCGGGACCTGACAACATAGCGGCTGTCGCGCTTCCCTGATCGTTCTAGGCCCTGGCCCTCGAATCCAAACCTCCTGCCAAGGAGGCTTCACGGGGGCGCGGAGCCGCCGCGCGAGAGCCGATCTGCCCCATCCAACTTGTCTTCAGGTGCTAATGAAACTGGTATCGGCCCAGTCCTGCGACGGTTCTGCTGCGCGCGGTTTTCCGGCGATTCTGTAAAGAGGCGAGCCGGTCAGATTGAACGTAGCGCAGATTCAACAATTGGTGCGCGGACGTGCCCCTTGGTGCCGGATTCGAGTGAGGGCGGGCCCGCCAAGTGGTTGAAAATCAAGAACCTTGAAAATCACTCCTTCGCCTTCGAACCAGGTGGTCGGCGGTTCGAAACCGTCCGGGCGCGCGAGCTTCAACGAGTTAGGTAAGGCCCTACTCGGGCTGCTTACGGCGCGTAACAGATCTGTGTCATACCAGCGCAGGCATTCTGTATCGCGAAGAGTATGCTGCCGTGGTGTCGGGGCTTGCCGGCAGGAATTGGGGAGAATCCGGTCCTTTCACGGTGCAATTTGTGGCCACCAAGCCGGAACCTGCTCGCCTTGGCCGCGCATGGCATCGGGCGACGGGGTTTGGTCAGCAGCGCCATCGTTTGTCGGGCGCGAGCTTCGTGGCAGGCGGAAAACACATCTATTTTTGTATTAGTGGTCAACCGTGATTCTTGCTATTGGCCTGTCTAGGGAGGGAGCGTCAATGCATTGCGGATGTTTCATTGTGCCAACAAAGGTGCTCGTGCGGTTTTCGAGGGACAAGTCCCTGTCGGCGGCCCAACGGAAGTCTTTCGCGGACGCTGCCAAGTTTGAAGTGGAGTGGCGGACAGCGCGGACCGCGCAAGCGCGGCTATCTTCTGCTGCCAGGGCAATGCTCACAGCCGGTGCAGTAGCTGCTGCCCCACCGATGGTGACTGTCTACGATTGCGGTCACTCGACCGCACTCCCCGGGGTTCCGGTACCGAATCCGGGTGCGTCGAATGATCCAACCTCGAAGCGGGCGTTTGTCGAGACCAGTGCTGTTGCTGATTTCTACCAGACCCTGTTTGCGCGAAACTCTGTGGATAACGCTGGCATGACACTGATGTCCTCGATACATTTTGGAGTCAATTACAACAACGCCTTCTGGAACGGACAGCAGATGACGTACGGAGACGGCGATGGTCAGATATTTGCGGACTTCACACACGGCAACGATGTCATTGGTCACGAGCTGACACACGGTGTGACTCAGTTCACGGCAGAGTTGAGCTATCAGGATGAAGCCGGCGGCCTGAACGAAAGCATTTCCGATGTGTTCGGTTCGATGTTCCGCCAGTGGCAGGCGCAACAGACGGTTCAACAGGCCGACTGGTTGATCGGGAAAGATATTATGGGGCCTGCGGCCTTGGCCAAGGGCTATACGTGCCTACGCGACATGTCCGATCCTGCAGCGAAGCACTGCCTGGCTCCTCAGCCCACGAAGTTCTCTCAATTCAAGAAGGGTATGGATCCCCATTACAGCAGCGGGATCCCGAACTTTGCGTTTTACAAAGCTGCAACGGCAATCGGCGGCAGCAGCTGGACCAAGGCAGGGCGGCTATGGTACGCAGCCTTGACCACATTCCCACCGTCGCCCAACCTGAAGATGAAAGCCTTTGCTAACCGCACGCGATCCTTGGCGAAAAGCACATTTACTGGCGAACCTTCCGTCTATACCGCTGTTGATACTGCCTGGAGGGCGGTCGGGCTGTAGTACAAAGGGCGGGGTGGAAGGGGCCACGCAATGGGCATTCTGAAGGTCGAGAAGCTCGGCGGCTTCGCGGGCTATGGAAACCCCGGCTCCCGCATCCGAAGCCAGGGCGAGATTGCCGTGGAGAGCCTGTCGGAAGCTGATCGACAGTCGGTGACGCGCTTGTTCAAATCCCGTCAGAATTCACCACCTTCAGTTATTCGCGACGGCTACCGATACCGGCTCTCGCACGCCACCGCAATTGGTACGGAAATGGTTGAGGTTGCGGAGGACGCGGTACCTCAGTCCATCAGGGCATGCGCCAAGGACGAGCTGCTTTAGCGACTTCCCCTGCTCGTGGTATCCCGGCGGCGTCCAATCGCTTTAAGCAGCGTAGGGCATTCGAGTCTTCCGGAATTGCAGCGGCCCTCGTGGCCAACTTCTTTGAATGCTGGGCGGGCGTCCGCCCGCCCAGGGAGTAGTCGAGTCACCCCGCGTTTCCTGCGGGCGACGCGTCTTTTCGCCCTAAGGTCCTGGACAATGGTGTTCCCGGGCCCTGCAGGTGGCCGAGCTGTCCAGCGCGGCGGATCGGTGCGGTCATCGAGCCCAAGGGCTTCGAACAGGCCGACTCCTGGCGAGATGGCCTCTGGGCGGGGTCGCGGTTGTCTGCTGTCGGGCCTTTACCGGAGCGCAGCTCAGGAGAACGGCCGATTGTCTTGAGTGACAGCGCCCGCTATAGAGGGGCTATATGGACGCGCTTGCGATGACGCTCTCGGAATGTCACGGCTGGCTGCCAGAAGGCAAGCGCGCCGCCGTATGTTTCAATGTCGATGACATCCACCCGGCCACGTCCCGGGACGAATTCGATGCCGGTGGAGACCTGGGCCACGGCGTACTCGGCAACGTTGAGCGGCTGCTCGAGCGGCATCCGCAGTTGCGGGTCACGCTGTTTGTCACACCCGATTGGCGCCTGCGGCGCCTTGTTCCGACCCGGGGATGGCTGACCCGGGTTCCCCTGCTGCGCGAGCGCATCCATTGGGCGCCCCTGACCCCGAGGGGTCACTTTCGAGTCGATCGCTTTCCGGCCTTTGTCGCCTACCTGAACGCTTTGCCGCGCACCGAGTGCGCCGTGCACGGGCTGAATCATGCCCATCCGGGTCCGCGCATGGCCGTAGAGTTTCAGCAGCAGTCGCGCAGCGAGTGTAGCGCGCTGCTCCAGGAGGCTCGTCATATCTTCCGGAGTGCGGGGCTGCGCCACGCCCCGGGCTTTGCTGCCCCCGCATGGCGCACCCCGCCTGCGCTGTGCGAGGCGCTGAGTGACGCGGACTTTCACTTCGTCACTTCGGCGCGGGACCTGGATACCCCGGTCCGGAGCGGTGCACGTACGGCCGGCAGCGGGCTGCTAGGCGCCTCCCTCCTGCAGCCAAGCTGGATCCGATGCGCAACCCGTGACGACGCCACGCACGCCACATCCGGGTCAGGACGCCTGGTCCATTTCACTACCAACTTTCAGGCCACGTCCAGCTTCGAGCGCGCGCACGCTGTTATCGAGGCCGGAGGGCTGCTGTCCATCAAGGCCCATATCTTCAAGTCCGGCGGCGGCATCACCATGCTAGACGGACTTGATGCCGCCTACTGCGACTTTCTCGGGCGGCTCTGGCGGGAGCTCAAGCGCAAGTACGGTGAGGCCCTGTGGTGGACAACACTTGCCGAGACGGCGGCTCGATGTCGGCTAACGCAGAGTTGAGGTTCCTGGTCAACCCCGTGGGAATGTGCGCCGACATAGGCGCGCATTTTCTGACGCGGTGTTTTGCCACTCGTTGGACCGAGGCCATGTGCCGATGGTATCTGCAACGCCCCTTCGCTGATGAAAGTCCCGATCGGCTGATACTGGTGGACGATAAGAAGGTCGTGGCGGGCTGTGGCCTGGCTTACCGGCTGCTGCGCACGCCTGACGCCGTGCTGCACCCGGTTAGCGTCGTGGTCGCGGCCTGCACTGAGCCCGGCGAACGGGGGCGGGGGTGTTATGCACGCTTGCTGGAGGGCGCCATCGAGCGAAGCGCATCACGCGGCTGCACCGCGCTGCTTGGGTTTGTCACAGCCGACAACGCCACCGGCCGCGGTCTCGTGCGGCTGGGCGCCACGGCGGTGCCGAGCGCGTATATCTTTTCCGCCGGCAGACTGAGCGCGTCTCGCACCAGCACATTGGGCCTGTGTATCGCGCCGGTCTCGGACACCTGGCCGACGCGCGCGGGCGCGCGGTTGCACAGCCTGCCCGGCGAGGCGGGCTTTCACTACCCGGACGTGCGCTCGTGGCGATCGCAGATGGTGGAGCGGCCACATTCGATACAGTCGCTGTGTGTGGGCAGGAGCTCTCGAGCCCTGCTTGAGCAGGTCGGTGACACCGACCGGTTGCAGTGGCTCGACGCCACTGCGCGTGAGCGGGTGGCAGCGATCCGCACGCTCGCCAGCTACGCGCGGCGCCGCCGGCAGAATTTCTTCATGTACTCGACGCGCCCAGACGATGCCGCGGCCGCGCGCCGAATCGGACTGAGCGTGCGCCCGGGATTCATGATGGCTCTGGCGCCGGAGAGCCGCCACGAGCCCACGGTGCGCGGCTGGGCAAGGCTGTCGTGGCACGTGCAGTCGGGTGATCGGCTGTAGCGAGCCGCCCGCTGCTGGCGGTGCTGCTCAACCAGGCGCTGCCGGCATGCCTACCGCCACGGCACTGGACCCGTGCCTCTCGACGGCAACTCCTTCGTCGTGCGACTGGTAGTGGTCGCGAAACAGGCGCCGGCCCCACAGCCGCAGCGCTATCCAATTGCCGAATCCAACCGTGACGGGCACGATTTGCAGCAACACGTACAGGAAGTAGACCGGCACGATGGGTGCAATATAGGCGC
Source organism: Steroidobacteraceae bacterium (assembly GCA_036394255.1). Classification (GTDB taxonomy): domain Bacteria; phylum Pseudomonadota; class Gammaproteobacteria; order Steroidobacterales; family Steroidobacteraceae; genus FEN-1191. Next base: position 10,994 of record DASWFL010000105.1, on the reverse strand, counting down.
GCTCCCTCTTCGGTACGACCATGAACAGCGCCAGTGCTCCGAGCGCGAGGTAGCTGCCGATCGCAGCCATGAAATACACCGGGTTGGTCACCCGGACATCCGGCAGCAGATGGAGGAGGAACAGACTGTCGAGGATGGCAGCCAGGCTTACCAGCAGCAGCGCGGCGCTCACGATCCTCAGCAGGTGCAGACCCAGCGCGATCACACCCATGTAGACGATGAAGTTGTACATCGCAAATGGCGTGCGGCGACCGATGCGCCAGAGCTCGTGGAACCGCTGCGTATAAACTCTGAGCAGCCCGTAATACCAACCTACCCGCTGCGAAAACCAATGACCTAGCGAGCCCGGCCCTTCGGTACTGACCAACAGGCGCCCGTCATAGTAGATTCGTTCACCGTCGCGCAGCAGGATAATCGCATTTTCGAGATCTTCGGCATAAATCGACAGTGAATGTTGGGTCAGGGCATGCTCGAGTGCATCGCGCCTGTAAATCGATACCCCGGAGGTGACGCCGAAATCTGCCAGACTGCGCCGCCCAACCACGAACGCCAGGGCGTACTCCAGCGCCTGAAAGCGCCCCAGAAAGCCGTCGCGCTCGATCGCCACACGCGGGCAGGCGGCCGCAGCCCCCGACTCCTGCAGGTCGGCCACTACGCGTTCGAGTTCCACGGAACTGCCTTCACCCCGGCCGCAGATTCTGACATCGGGATCGATGACCATGACGGTCGCAATGCGTGGCGGCAACACGGTAAGCAGACGCTGCAGCGCGCCCGGCTTGTGACGATTCACCTCTTCTTCCAGACAGCGCCAACCCGCCTGGCGCAGGCGCTTCGCGGTGTTGTCCGTTGAGCCGTCGCTGATGAGCCAGACATGGTCGCGATAGGGTTGCATCCGCTCCATGAATTCGTCGAGCTGATCCTCGAGATTGAATATCGAGGCGACGATCGCGTACGGCCGGGCGTTTACCGTGCGTGGGATATCGGGTCGCACCGACGTGAGATCGATCGACAGCCGGGACATTTCAGTCCTTCCGTAGTCGGAAGCAGCCGCGGTATGTCGGCGATGCACATACAGGCGCAGCCCAAAATCCAGCGCATCCGTGAACACGATCAGGCCCGCTAATCCGTAAAGCAGCAGCGAGAGGTCCCCCGGCCGAATATTGGCGGCCGAGAGCGCAATCCACCCCGCCAGCAATGCGCACGCGCCAAGCGGCGCGAACAAAGTCCAGGAGCGTGTCATCTTCACGCGGGCATCCCGCCTGGTTTGACTGCTTTGCCCAGGCCGTATGGTTTCGTCATGATTGCTCGGCATGTTTAATGTGGGATCGGCCCCGCGGAGCGGCCTCGTCCTCGTCGGTGGTGCTCGCCTGACTCCTCGGCGCCGGCAGCTTCACGGTAGGGGAGTAGGGCGAGACCAGCGTGGGCGATTCCGGCAGCAGCTGGGTCGGGGAATCGGCGAGCGGCGCCGTGGCCGAATCCGCCGGCGTCAGTGTTGCAATCACGGTGTCAACAACGTTTCGCTCGAGTCCCGTCGCCGATATTGTCGACACGGTTGAGGTCGGATAGGCGCGACTGCGCAACTGCTCGAGGGCGGCCTCTGCCTCCACCGGTTCAGAGAAGTAATATCCCTGACCGAAATTACACCCCATCTGCACCAAGGCCTGCGCGGCGGCCTGGGTCTCGACAACCTCCGCGACCGCCCGTAGCCCCAGACTTGAAGCCATCTGCAGAATGGCGGCGGTGATGGCGGTGTTGGCGCGCTCCGACCCGGTCCGGTTGACGAAGGGCCGATCGATTTTCACGTAGTCGAATGGAAATCGTTGCAGGTCGCTCAGCGATGAATTTCCTGTGCCGAAATCATCCAGCATGAGCTCGACGCCTATGCTGTGGAACGCATCGAGCACTTCCCGGGCCATGCGCACGTTGTTGATGAGGCCGCCTTCTGTGAGCTCCAGTTTGAGATACCGGGGCGGGGTGTGCGTGACCTCGAGGACACGCGCCACGTACTGGTGCAGCCCCGGGTCGCTCAAGGCGGCGGCGGAGAGATTGACGCTGATGTAGAAATCCGAGTTTGCCGGCAGACGCTGGCGCCATGCCGTAGCGAGTCTGCACGCCCGCTCAATGACCCAGTGTGTGACCGGCACGATCACGCCTGCCTCTTCCGCGATCGCCAGAAACTTGTCGGGCGTCAGCAGACCTTGGACAGGATGCCGCCACCTGAGCAGAGTTTCGACGCCCACCGCACGTCCGCCGTGCAGATCAACGATCGGTTGGAACAGCAGGCCGAATTCGTGGCGATCGAGTGCGATGTGCAGGTCGGCCTCGAGTCCGATCAGGCTCATCGCGGCACCGCCCATGCCGGGTGTGTAGCCGACGCTCAGCGGGCCCTTTTGCTGGTTGGCGAACGACAGGGCGATATCGGCCTCGCGCAGCACCTCCTCAGTGCGCTGCAGCCCCGAGTCGATACAGGTGTATCCGATATGTGTAGCGATCCGCACCCGGTGCTTGCGCAATGCGAACGGCTCCTGACACGCTTCCTGCAGATTGCTGGCAATGGCTTGTACGCCAGCGGCGGATTGTACCGGGTACACCAGCAGCGCCAGCTGCCCGCTTCCCCAGCGCGCCAGCACGGTTTCAGATCCTTCGAGCACTTTTTCAAAGCGCTTTGCCGCATGCAGCAGCAGTTCGTCTCCGGCTGTATGGCCCAGCGTATCGTTGATCAGCGTGAAGCGGTCGATGTGGATCAGGCCTACCGCAATGCGCTGGAGGCGCCGGGTTCGCATCTGGCGCAGAGCACGATCGAGCTGATCCATGAAGTAGCGGCGGTTCGGCAGCCCGGTGGAAGGATCGTGGTAACGAGCGTGCTCGAGGCTCTTTCGCAGTGCCTCATATTTCTCAACCTCATTGACCAGGCGCGCATTAGCCCCACGCAGGCGTCCGCGTGCCGCCGCCAGCGCGGTTTGAGTGCGGCTCAGGCTGTGCGTCAGGTCATGCGTGCCCCAGGCCAGCAGCCACGCGAGCACCGCGACCAGACCGATCCCGGTGGCCAGGTATCGTGCCGGATTCCAGCCGCTCCGAGGGCGGATGGCCAGCTCGAGGTAAGCGGAGGAGGACCGCGACGCAGGTGCCCCGGGTGCAATGATGGCGCCGCTCACCGAGTCAGTGAAGTTGCCGCCACTGGAATGGAACACGCGCTGCACGGGGCTCAGCGGCAGGCTCTGCAGCAACGCGAAATCGTAGCCTTCGCGCACGAGTTGTCCGAAGTGCGCCCGCAACAGCAGCGCGTCCAGACCTTCATACGCCACCACCCGCGCGCGGGTTGCCACCGTCCCATTCGTCGCCGGCACGTTGATGGCCGCTTGCGCGGCGACGAACCACTGGCTGCCATAGCGGACCGGTCCAAAGAACCCGGCCGCCCCGTGTCCAGAGCCGCTACCCAGCGCCCATTCACTCGCCAGGGCGCGACTCACGGTAGGATCGGCGTCCCCTGCGCGCAGTACGGTGCCCGTGTCCGTCATCCAGAAGGCGTTGCGCGGCGGAACCACGGACAGCAGCGGCACGGCGCGTGGCGTGTCTGCCGCGCGCCGCGCTTCGTCGCGGGCGTCCTGGAGCAGCTTCTGCAGCTCGGATTCAATCAGGCGAGCATGGCTCGACACCGCGCTCTGGGCCGCAATCCGCAGCTCAGCGGCTCGCTGGTGCGCGCTCAGAGTGAGCAGGCGCGCGCCGGCCAGGACCACCACGGCCGCGACGATCACGGCCGGCCGCCAGTGTGCGGGACGCTTGAGTGTTCCCGCCCTCAATGGAGTTGGCCCTGTGCAGGCAGACTGAGGGCGCAGGTCAGTGAGATCGTGGTGCGGCTGGTCCCGGCCACATTCTGGTGATCGCCGACCAGCAGCCACGTCGTGCGTCCCATGGACTTGCCAATGCCGAAGTAGCCCTCGGTGAGCGATGCGCCGGGTGTCAGGCTCAGTGTGAACAGGTCATAGACGGCGGGCGCGGCCGGACCCCACACGACGCCCGCCATGCCGCTGAGACTGCCGGCACTGTAGTCGAGGCGCAATGAAGTAAGCCTCGTTCCCAGATTGCCCCCCGCGGAGTGAGCGTACGACGCCGTGGCACTCAGCGCCGGCGTGGCCCGAAACGACAGGGCCACTTTGGGCAGATTGCCGTAGCTCGTGTCGATATCGATGCGCCGCTCCTCGACCTGCACGGAAAACCGCGGCGTGAGCGTGCCGAGGACGCCCGCGACCACCAGCGAGTAGTGGAAGGCGCGCGTTCCGATGTCCCCGGCGCCTTCGTGGACCTCGGCGTATGCGTGTGTCTTGGCCGGACTCTGCCCGAGGCCCAAGGAGGCGCTGAGCGTGCCCGCGGTCCAGTGCGCGTTTGCGATCTGCTGATATTCCGCGCCCGCTCCGATTACATTGCCGGCGCTGAAGTAGTGCAACCATGTTCCTGAGCCGCCGCTGCCGGTGCCGCCGCCGCCCGAGAGCGTCGACCCGTCAGCGCTGAACACCAGGCGGTCGTCCGCAGCGGCACCCGCCGCCGGCGGATCGGCGACGGCGCCCGGACTGCCGCACGCCCCAAGAGCCAGGCCCACTGCCGCAGCGGCCGCTCTCATGACCGGCGCACCAGAGCCGTCAGCCCCGTGGCGCTCTGATCGGCCGCCGCCAACTGCGTCGCCGGCAGGAATGCGAGGACGTACAGGCGCGCATCTTCTCCCGGCAGCGGCACCGCCGAGCTGGTGACCTGGTACGTGCGCCGCGCCACCATGACGTGCATCTTGCGGCGGCCGCTCAGCCCCGGATCCCACCAGCGTGGCTCCGCGTCCGCCTGCGGCACCAGCTGCGATACGCTCGCTCCGATTTCCGCTCCGGTGAAAATCGCCCGGGCCGCTCTGTTGAAAGCCAGAACTCGCCCCTGGGAGTCCGTGACCAGCGCAGCATGCTCGGCCACATCGAGCGCCGACCGCACGCAGAAGGCCTCCGTGGTGTCGTTGATCAGCACCAGGGCCAGGCGACGCCCGTTGTGCGCGACGTGCTGCACGTGTACCTCGGTTGCCAGCAGCGCGTCCCGGAGACGAACCATGCTCAGTCGCTCTGCGCCACCTGCGCCGTTGACGAGTCGCTCGATGGGTTCGGGGTAGGAGAAATCCAGGGCCTGGAAGAGGTCGCGACCAATGAGCGTCTTTGAAGTGGCGAAGAATTTCGCCTGCGCGCCGGCGCTCACGCACAGGATCTCATGGGTATCCGCATCCACCAGCACCGCCGGCAGCGGCAAGCCTTCCACGAGCGCGGACCACAGCCCCTGGCTGCGCACCGCCTCGGCGCGGGTCACGAGCGCCTGAGTCTGCAGTCGGTCGAAGAGGGTTCCGAGATACTCCGCGGCCACCGCACAGGCGAACAGCATGATCACGAATACTTCGAGCAGGACGACAAAATACGTCGAAGGTGCGTAAAAGCCCGCGAACGGCGGACTCGCGTCTACAGCCGCCCTGCCGATCAGCGCACTCAGCCAGGCCGCTGCACTGCCCGGCCCCGCGGCATACCATCGTAATTCCGGTGCCTGCGCCGAGGCCACGAGCCCCACCATGACGACCGCCAGCGTCGCGGTCAGATACGGCTGCCAGCGCGAGAGAAAAATGGAACCGATGACCGGTAGCGCGAAGGCCACCAGAAGCACCGGGTTCTGCAGCCCGCCGGCATGCTGCCAGATGAACGCAACCGTGATGACGCCAAGCGAGTGCAGGGCCGTGAGGGCGCGTATACGGCCAACCGGGTTGCGGTTCGTGCGCCTGGACAGTCCCGCGAAACCGACGTGGATCGCCCCGAGCACGAGCAGACCCAGTGCCGCGGCGTAAAAGTCGATCCTCACGCCACTCAGGAACCACGGCACTGCAATCGCAAGCAAAATGGTTGATATGGTCAACAGCCAGGTGTCATCAAGCGGATGCGCCCGCGAATCGCGTGAGTGCAGCGCCGGCAGGAGCTGTGTTGGGAATGGCTCATTCACGGAGGGCCGCCTCCGGCGCGGGGCCGTTGTCGGACGCCACCTGCAGGGCATTCGCGCGGAAGTTGTTGCCTTCCAGAAGCGGCTGCGCCCGCACGTTCTGTCCACCGGCCTCGTGGAAATCCACCACATGCAGCGCAAGAGCGTGTGGTCTCAGCACCTGGTTGCGCCGCAGGACCGGTGAATCGCCAATTATGTCGATGCCGTCGAACTTCGGCTCGACGATGGTGTTCTCTACGGCGATGCTTGGGTGGCCCGCGTCGCCGAGTACAAACGCAATGCCGTAGCCACAGTCATTGACGCGGTTGGCGCGCACCAGCGCGTCGGCTGAGCCCCGCACCATGATGGCGTAGGCGCTGAGATGATTGAAGTCATTACTTTCAATCCTGGCTTCGCGGGCATTCTCCGCGACTATTCCCATGGCCGCCGCGCCGCTGATGTGATTTGCGCGTATCACCGCGCCGGCGCCGACCAGGTGCACTGCAGCGTCGGGAGCATTGGCGGCGAAGTCGTTACGCTCGACAAGGATTGCAATGTTGCCAGCCACTACTCCGCTGTGATCCCCGGTGAAGCGGTTCTGCTGCACGCTGATGGGTGCAGGACCGGCGTCTGATTCGCCGCGCACCGCCCACAGCCCGGCCCCCGCGGCATCAACAAAGCTGTTGCCGGCGACTACCGTGTTGCGGCTCGGGGCGGCGAAGCGTACTCCGATGCGGTCGTTCGCGAAGCGGTTGTGCTCGATGAGAGCGTCGCTGGCGTTGGCGGCCACATCAACGCCGACGTCGCAGGATACGATCGCGCTCGACAGCAGGTGGAAATGCACGGCGCGCAGCTGCACGGCGGCAGCGGGGCAGTTGCGCAGCACCAGCCCCTCCAGCGAGGTGTTGGCGCCAATGATGTCCAACACCGGGCCGCCGGCAAGCCCCTGGGCGTCGATCTCACTGCCGGGTTGCTCGGCGGCGATCCGCACGCCGTGCGCATTCGTGAGTGGCGGCAGGGCCGTTCGCAACACAATTCTCCTGGTCTTGATCAGGACGTTCGCCTTGCCGGTGGCTGCCGCGACGATGAACAGCGCCTCGCGCAGCGAGCCCGGACCGAGGTCCTCCGGGCTGGTGACATTCACGCTCAGCGCGTCCGCGCCGGAGGCGGCTGGTGCGGAATAGTGTGATCGGCCAACCAGGGCCAGCACCCCGAGCAGCAGGAACAGGCCCAAAGCCACTGCAATTCGCTTGTCATTGCTCATATCAACCCCCATCGCGTTGCAGGATGAAGACCGCGTGCCACGAATGCTCGACCGCCAGGCGGCCGAAGGGCACGTCTATTGGGACCGACAGGGCCGTGGCGAGCGCGAGCGCTGTGGTGCGGAGCCGTCGCGTCAGCCGCGGCAGGTAGGGCAGCAGCCAGGGCCTGAAGGGCGCCGGGTCCACCCCGCTGATTGTTCGCAATTGCAGGCCGCAATCGGCGAACAGTCGCAGATAGTCGCTGCGCGGGCGCGCCCGGAAGATCCGGCTGTCGCACCTGCCGGCAGCGCGGCTCGGCGCGGCCTCGAGCACAATCATGGTCCCGCCGTCCGCGAGGTGAGCGGCCATGCGCTGCACGGCGGCGCGTAACGCCTGCGGGTCGAGAATGTGTTGCAGGACCGTGACGCTCAGAACGACATCAAATCTCTCACCCGCATCCAGCACCGCCAGATCCTGAAGCAGAAACCGGCAATGCTGCGCAACACCCCGCAGCGCAGCCCGCCGCTTAGCCTCGGAGATCATGGTGGGACTAAGATCGACGCCGGTGACCTGGGCGCCGCGTGCGGCGAGCCTATGACTCCAGCGGCCGACGCCGCAGCCAACGTCCAGCACCCTTGTTCCCCGCGGTAACTGCAGCCACGGTGCCAGAGCGAGACGCTGGCTGCGGTGGATGGCCCTGTTGTAGTACGCAGGCATTCCGTAGGAGCAAACGGCCGCGAGTCCCTCCTCCTCGGCCGCGTAGCGCAGAGCGCGCTGCTCCCAGTAAGCCGGTGGCTGGCAAGGGGCGATGTCGGCAGATCCTGCGATGTTCGTCACGACCACGGCCTCCGCAGGAATGGTGATCGCGGCGGCCGGGGTCGCGTGGATTTCATGCGCTTGCGAAGCTCGCCATCGCGAGCGGCTCATTCAGTTGCGGAAGCCTGGCGTCGAGCTCCAGGCGTACGGCCTCCTCGTCCGCAATCGGCAGTCCCCGCTCGGCCATCACCGGCAGCGAGCACAGAATCCACAACAGCGAGCGCAACCGCGACGGCAGGTGCGCGGCGCGCGGCTGCAGCTGCAACAACGCCGCCTCGAATTCGCGCTCGATGCGCAGGATGGTTTCGCCCACGCACGGATCCATTGGCAGGATCTTGCTCGGCTGCTCCCAGGTGATCTGCGTGCCGGCGATCGCCCGGCGCTCGTGAACGGTGAACGCGCGCAGCTCGGGATCGGCCGCCATGGCCGCTCCCGAGAATGGAATCACGTAGGGATACATGCCCACTTCGCATCCCCGCCGCAGCCAACGATAGGCTTCGCGCAGTGTCGTCGCGACGTCCGCAAGCGTTGCCCTGGGGGAGCTCAGGATGAGATCCAGGAACGGCGTGATGCGTAACTCCAGGGCCGATGTCAGGGTCGGGCGGATGTGCTCGTAGATATGTGCCTTGTTGAATTCGCAGAGGATGTTGCGTGAAAAGCTCTCGATGCCGAAGCCCAGCACGCGGAATCCGGCGTGCCGCATGGCCCTCAGGCGCTCGTGCGACATGGCATCGACGCGGTTGGTGCTGATGAACTGCAGTTCCCGCGGCACCGTGCCGCCATCCTTGGCGGCAATGATCGCCTCGCACAGCGGCAGAATGCGCCGATCCTTGGTGAACACGAAGATGTCATCCTGAAAGATGATCGTGCGCACGCCGGGGTGTGCGCTCACGATACGCTGAATCATCTGCACACACTCATCGGCATCGAGCCGCGCAATGCCCGCGACACTACCCTGGGCTTCGTGCAGGAAGTTTGTCGAAGAGCAGAATGTGCAACCCATCGGGCAGTAGTTGAGCGTGATCAGGCGCACCGAGCGGATCTCGGCGAGTCTGGCCTCGCGGGCAGCTTTTGTCGGCAGGGCGCCGACGCGGTACGCCTCTTCGAGACGGTCCCAGTAGCGGCCGTAGGGCATCTTGTCGTAGGGGATGCGGAAGATTGTGTCGCGCAGCTCCGCGCGCTCGAGCGCACGCTGCGGTATTCGCAAGCACTGCCCCTCGCCAGTCCGCTCCGCTGTTCCACTGACCCCAAGCAACGGCTCCCCCGCACGCAGGCGCGCCACCAGCTCGAGGAGCGGGCGCTCCCCTTCGCCCAGCACGACGCGATCAAACGGTCCAAGGCGGAACATGAGCTCAGGGCGGAAGGTCGCCTCCATGCCACCCGCGACTACCAGCGCCCGCGGCGCCAGGCGCCGCGCCAGGTGCGCCAGCTCGAGATCGAAGCGCAGTGTCATGCCGGTGGTCGAGACGCCGATGAGGTCCCACGAGGATCCCAGCAGCTCACGCTCGAGGGCGCGATTGACGGGCCCGTCACAACAGTTCGGATCGAAGACCCTGGCGTCGACCCCGGCGGATTCGAGCACGCCCGCCAGCCGCCAGACGCCAAGTGGAGGAGCGAGGAAGGTGTATTCCCCGCAAAGCGGGTCGTAGGGCCCAATCAGCAGCATCCGCGGCGACCGCGTCATGGGATCGCCCGATACCCGTGTGAGCCGCTGCTTGTGGACGACCTCATGAACACGATCCGCGAACGCCTGTGGGCGTTGCCTCCCGCATTGCCTGGAAATTGCTTAGGGGCGAACTCCCCAGTGCAAGCTGCAAGCGTAGTGTGACGGCGTCACCGTTCAATCCGGTGATCGCCCCCAAGCGCGACTGGGCCAGCGGCTCAATCCGGCGTCAGGAAATTCCTGACTCGGCCCTGCAGCTTCATTACGGACACTCGGCCTCGGCGGCGGCAGCGACTGATTAACCCGGCGTGTGCGTCTTGAAGCGCGTGGCTGTGCACAGGCCTGCCGAGGTACTCATGCGATTTCGCGCGGGAACGGACGCGACCTCCGTAGTCGCACACGTTCCGACCCGCCGGCCCCTGGAGCGCGAGCGGCCCGTTCGGCATGATTAGGTGGTTGCGCGAGTTCTGCGGGGACCGGGCGATGCCTGGTTGCGATCAGTCATGCCCGTTGCCACGACGTCCAGTCAGCAGGTGGTCGACGATTTTGCCTCGGCCATGAGGCCATCGCTTGACTTACTGAAGCCACGCGGAAGGGGATATTCAGGTGGGCACCGGGGAGGAATTCTGGGTGGCCATCGGGGTCACCCAGATTCTCGAGCTGCCGAAGACGGTGCCCAATACCGCCCCGTAGATCCAGTGCAGCGTGAGCGTCGCAGTTGGGGTAACGAGACCCAGCTGCAGGCCAAAGAGACCTGTCCCCTCGATCGGCATGATGACGAGCATCAACCCCAGCCACACGCAGCTCGCGAACATAATCCCATTGAACCAATGTGGAAAGCTCGATTTGGGATCGATCCAGGCGTACAGCGGACCCCACAAGATGACGCCCACAAAGAAGTGCACGAGCCAACCGACCGCAAGGGATTGGTAGCCCAGCATCTGCGCCAGCACGGATATCGTGCTGAGCTGTGGAAGTATCCCGAGTGCCTGTTTCAGGGCAATCACGAGCGAAAGTACGATCGTGGCGACGAGGCCGGCGCCGAGACCGCGACCGATCAAAATCCGTTGACGCTTCATGGCAAGTGCTCCAACAGGCGCTACGCCTGCGCCTGAATCCCTTTCAGCGAACGCCCGATGCAGGAACCACGCTACTCCTGCTCGATTTGTGCGCCAATGCGTAGAACGCTGTACAAACCCTGTAGTAGAGCCGTGCCGCACGCGCGGGTAACAGATTCTGGCGGCGGGACAATCTGTAACCTCTGTGCCCGAATCATCGTCCCGTACCCC
>DASWFL010000104.1:0-7076 GCA_036394255.1 Steroidobacteraceae bacterium | reverse complement strand
TTGCCCGAGAAGGGATTGCTCGGCCCGCACGCCCTGTTCGACGCGGCGATGCTCGATGTTCCGGCCATCGACGCGGCCTTTCGCGACCAGCAGAGCGAGAGTGCCTGGCAGGTGCGCATCAAGTGCCGCGGACAGGTGTCGACCGCCACCTTTCCCTTCAATCCGCTGGACGCCACCGGCTGGCACGGGGATCTTTGTGCCTGCCGCATCAATGTCAGGGATTTCCGGCCGGTGATGAGCCACCGATATCACCTGCCGCCTTCTGTCCACACCACCTTCGTGGCGAATCGCTTCGTGGTCTGCACCTTCGTGCCGCGCCCCTTCGAGACCGATCCGGGCGCGATCAAGGTGCCGTTCTTCCACAACAATGACGATTACGACGAGGTGATCTTCTACCACGCGGGGGATTTCTTCAGTCGCGACAATATTCATCCCGGCATGCTGAGTTTTCATCCCAGCGGTTTCACCCACGGCCCGCATCCGAAGGCCCTGGAGCGGATGCTGGTGCAATCGAAGCCCGCGACGGATGAGATCGCCGTGATGGTCGATTGCCGCGATCCCCTGGAGATCGGCGCGGCGGCCGCGACGGTCGAATGGGCGGGCTACGTCGATTCCTGGAAGGGCAAGGGCAAGTGAAGCTCGCGAGCCTTAAGGCGGGGCGCGATGGGCGCCTCGTGGTCGTGAGCCGGGATCTGTCGCGCTGCGTGGCCGTACCCGAAGTGGCCGCGACCCTGCAGCAGGCGCTTGATCGCTGGGAAGAACTCTCGCCGCGCCTGCTGCATGTGTCCGAGGAGCTGAATGCCGGCCGCCATGGCGAGGCCTTTCCGGTCGGTTCGGGCGGCGTGGCCGCACCGCTTCCGCGGGCCCATCAATGGGTGGACGGCTCGGCCTATGTGAATCACGTCGAGCTGGTCCGCAAGGCGCGCGGCGCCTCGCTCCCTCCCTCATTCTGGACCGACCCGCTGGTGTACCAGGGCGGCTCGGATGGGTTGCTGGGTGCCCGGGATGAAGCGCCGTTTCTGTCCGAGGACTGGGGCATCGACCTGGAGGCCGAAGTGGCGGTGATCAGCGGGGACGTGCCGATGGGCACGAGCGGCGCGCAGGTGCGCACGCGACGCGACATCCGCCTGCTGCTGCTGGTCAACGACTGGACGCTGCGCAATCTGACGGCCCCGGAACTGGCCAAGGGCTTCGGTTTCTACCAGTCAAAACCGGCGACCGCCTTCTCCCCGGTGGCCGTGACCAGCGACGAGCTCGGCCCTGCCTGGGACGGCGGGAAGGTGAATCTGCCGCTCCTCAGCCACGTCAATGGCCGCAAGATCGGCGCCCCCGAGGCCGGGGTCGACATGACCTTTGATTTTCCAGCGCTGATCGCGCATTGCGCGCGGACGCGCGCGCTCGGCGCCGGCACGATCGTCGGATCGGGCACCGTCTCGAACACCGACCGGTCGCGAGGCTCATCCTGCCTGGCCGAGATACGCATGCTGGAGACCATTGCGGCCGGCGCGCCGAGCACACCGTTTCTGCGCTTCGGCGATCGCGTGCGCGTCGAGATGTTCGACGCCGCCGGCGCGTCGGTGTTTGGTGCCATTGACCAGAAGGTCGCGCGCGGCTGAGGCGCTAGTGCTGGTGCGAATGATTGGCAAGATGGGCCTGGCGCAGGTCCAGCTCCCGCTCGATGCGCCGGCGCGCCTCGTCCTTGAGCGTCCCGGCGTGATGCAGCTCATTGATCCGCTCCCGCTCGGCTTTGATGAGCAGCAACTCGACTTCGTCCTGGACTTCCGCCGCCTGCGGCGGACTCTCCGCCCCGGTCTGCTCATGCTCAAAATGCTGCAGCCGGCTGCGGTAATGCGTGTGCAGGCCCTGCGTGACGGCCTCGGGCAGCTCCCGTTCCGCAGCGAGCTGGTGCAGATGCTCGATCGCCGACTCGATCGCCAGCCGGCGCGCCTGGAACTCTTCAATCTGCTCCCCGTAACGTTCGCACGCGCCCGCGTCGGCGAGGCCGAGGGCGCGGATCACGGTGGGCAGCAGCAGGCCCTGACCGACGAGGGTGACCACAATGACCGCATAGGTCAGGAACAGGATCAGATTGCGGTGCGGGAAGGGCTGGCCGCTGCTGATGTAGAGGGGGACAGCCAGGGCCGCAGCCAGCGAGACGATGCCGCGCACGCCGGTGAAGGCGAGCGCGAACGGCCACTGCCAGGGTGGTGCCGGATCGCGGCGCGCCATCGCGGGTATGAGTCGGCGCGGCAGATAAGTCGCCGGGAAAATCCACAGGAAGCGCGCCAGGATGACCACCAGGCTGATCACGGCTGCAGAGAGGGCCAGTTCGGACAGCGGATAGCCGCTCATGGTCCGGGCCAGCGTGCGGGCCTGCAATCCGGTGATCAGGAAAACCAGGCCCTCGATCAGGTAGATCAGCACATCCCAGAAGAAAATGCCCTGCAGGCGCGTCGCCGCGCTGATCAGGAACACACCGTTCCAGCTGACGTACAGTCCGGCCGTGACGGTCGCCAGGACGCCCGAGCCCCCGAGGTACTGCGGAGGCCAATAGGCGATGAACGGCGTGAGGATCGAGAGCACGATTTCCACCTGCGGGTCCCTGATCCAGCGGCGCAGGCGCAGCATCAGAGCGCCCACCGCCAAGCCCCACAGGATTTCACCCGCGAGGATAGTGGCAAACAGGCCCGCGGCCTTGCTGAAGGAGAACATGCCGGCGCCCACCGCCACCACGGCGAAGCGATAGAGGACCAGCGCCGTCGCATCATTGGCCAGCCCCTCGCCCTCGAGTATGACGAGGAGCTGCTTTGGCAGCTGCAGCCGGCGGGCGATCGACAGCGGGGCCATGGCGTCGGGTGGGGAGACGATGGCGCCCAGCACGAAACCGACCGGCCACGAGAAACCCAGGATCCAATGGGCCGACGCCGCGGCCGCAACGGTCGTGAAGACGACGCAGCCGATCGCCAGCAGGGAAATGGGGCGCAGACTGGCGTGAAATTCACGCCAGCTCATGGAGACCGCGGAAGTGTAGATGATCGGCGGCAATACGAGCAGCAGCACGACTTCAGGAGCGAGGCGGACCTCCGGCAGGCCCGGGATCAGGGCCAAGCCGATGCCGGCCAGCACGAGCAGAATGGCCGCCGGAATCTTCAGGCGTTTCGCGGCGACCCCTACCGCCGCGATCACAATGAAAAGGAGCACCAGTATCTGGATCGTGCGCATCATGGCCGGGACATTGTCAGGCGTCCGGCAGGTCGAATACCAGCACCTCCGCGTTGCTTGCGCCTCCCAGCAGGAGCGCCGGATGATCGCGCAGCATGGCGCCATCGCCCGCCTGCAGCGCCTGGCCATCGAGGCTCAGGGCGCCGCGGGCCAGGTGCACATAGCCCAGCCGCTCCGGCGCCAGGGCCAGCGCGGCGGATTCCGCGCCGTCGAGCAGCCCGGCGTACACCCGCGCATCCTGGTGGATGCGCAGCGATTCGCCCGCGCCATCGGGTGAGGCGATCAATCGCAGGCGGCCGCGCCGGGCGGCCGCACTGACATGGCGTTGCTCGTATTCGGGTGCAACGCCGCGCACCGCGGGTTCGATCCAGATCTGCAGAAAATGCACCGCGGCGGTCTGCGAGGGGTTGAATTCGCTGTGGGACACGCCCCGCCCGGCGCTCATGCGCTGCATGTCGCCAGGGCGGATGATCGATCCGTTGCCGAGGGAATCACGGTGCTCGAGTTCCCCGGCCAGCACGTAGGAGATGATTTCCATGTCTTCGTGCCGGTGCGGAGCGAAGCCGCCGCCGGCCTTGACCCGGTCTTCGTTGATCACCCGCAGCGGGCCGAAGTGCACATGCCGCGGATCGCGGTAGTCCGCAAAGGAAAAGCTGTGCCAGGAGTCGAGCCAGCCGTGCTGGGCGTGCCCGCGCTCGGACGCCGGCCGCACCGTCATCATGGTCAGCCCCCTCCAGCGGTCACTGCAGCCTAGGGTTCGCTGCGGCTGGGAGACACGCGCGCGGGTACCAGATTGACCGAGACGCTGAAGCGGCGGGCTTCGGCCGGCTGCAGCAGGCCGACACCTACGACCTGGCGTGTGATCTGCTCGCCGCGCTCGTTGGCGATCGCGAGCACCACGCAGAATTCGCAGGGTTCGTCGGGCTGCTTGTGTCGCACGGTGCCCTCGACCTGCAGGGCTGCGTAGCCGGTCGCGGCCACGTTCGGCGTCGGCAGGCTGAAGCGCAGATGGTGCTGGCAGGCCGGACAGACGCTCGCGCTCGCCAGCACCGTCGACTTGCAATGCGGGCACGTGCGCGTCGCGCCGGGTGGCAGGGGCCGGACGGCGTTCATGAGACCAGGCCGTTACCTTTGTGTTCGAACTTTGTCGTGCCGGAGGCGGAATCCGCCCAGCCGAATTCCACATGACCGCGCATGCGCGAGCCGGCCGCAACGGTGATGGTGTCGGCCTTGACGTCCCCGATGACCACGCCCGTGGAGGTGACATCGATGTGCTTGGCGCTGATGTTGCCGGTCAGCTCGCCGCCCACGGTGACCGTGGACGCGCGTACCTCACCCTGGTGCTTGGCACCGGGCTCGATACCCAGATTTCCCTCGACCTGCACGTCGCCCTTGAAGGAGCCGGCGATGCGCACGTGCCCGGTGCCGGTGATCTTGCCCTCGATCGACAGGCCGGAGGCGATCAGCGACTCGCGCACCTCAACGCGTTCCTTCGGGCGCGCAATCGGGGTGTTCGGGTTGGCCGCCGGTTCGGTGGCCGGCCGGTCCATGCTGGAGCGTGGCGCGGCTTCTGTGACTGGCCTGGTGGCCAGTGGGCTGGGAGCGGGCAGCGGTGCAGTGGGATCTTTCCAGAGTGCCATGGGTATCCTCCCCTTGTGTGTTTGGCCCGATACGTTAGCCGATTTGCCCCCTCGGGCGTGTGCTGTCTGGTAGTGACGACAGATTTGCGCAGCGCTTTGTGGCACTCTTTAATATAAGTCGCACGAGGAGCCGACCGGCAAGACATGGCTAGCGCAAGCAAGAACCCGCGGACCCTTCCCGCCGAGGGTCCACAACTGAGATCCGGGACGGGCCCGAAGGCCCGCCCGGCCCAGGCGGAACTCGCTGCGGCCGGGCAGGGCCGGCAGGCGGCCATCGAGAAGGCCAAACTGGACTGGGAGAGCACGGCCGACGCCCTGGCCGCCCTCGTTTGCCTGCTCAGCCGCAAGGGCAAGGTCATGCGCACCAATCGCGTGGTCGAGGACTGGTCCCTGGGCACGGTGTCGAGCGTGCTGGGAAAGAGCGCGCACGGCCTGCTGCATCCGGGCTGCCGGGTTCCGCGCTGTCCGCTGACGGGATTTTTCTCCAACGCGATGGAAGAGATCCGGCGGGGTACGCGCGAGCAGTTCGAACTGCAGGAACAGATCGGCGCCCGCTTCCTGCACTTTACGGTCCGCCCGATGCGTCTGCGGCCGGGCACGGAGGCCGATCGCGGGGATCCGCGCGCGGTGCTGGTCGTCAACGACCTGAGTGCCCTGTACCGCGCGCAGGATGCCCTCGAGCGGCTGAACTCGAGCCTGGAGTCACGGGTCCGGACGCGCACCCAGGCACTCGCGGACGTCAATCGGGACCTGCGCAACGAGATCATCCGCCGCGAGGAGGCCGAGGTGGCCTTGCGCGCCTCGCGCAACGAACTGATGGCGTTGTCGGAGCAACTGATCGGGGCGCAGGAGGGCGAGCGCAAGCGCATCGCGGTGGAGCTGCACGATTCGGTCGGCCAATCCCTGAGCGCGGTCAAGTACACGCTGGAGCGCGGCCTGGAACTGCTGCGCCAGCCCAAGCGCGGCGATTCGGCCACGGTGTTCGAACTCGCGGTGCGGCGCATCCAGGAGACCGCCGAGGGCATCCGCGCCATCTCCATGAACCTGCGCCCGAAAATCCTCGACGATCTGGGCGCCGCCTCGGCCGTGCAGTGGTTCTGCCGCGATTTCGCCGAGATCTATCCCTCGATCACCATTGGCGCGGAACTGTCGGTGGGAGATCGCGAGGTTCCCGACCGGCTCGCCACCGTGGTCTATCGCTGCGTCCAGGAGCTGTTGAACAACGTGGCCAAGCACGCGGACGCCCGCAACGTGCTGGTCAAGCTGTGGGTCGAAGACGGGGTGCTGATGCTGCAGGTGCGCGACAACGGCGTCGGGCTCGACCATTCCACTGCCGAGTCCCGCCGCCATGGCTCGGGCCTGCGGAACCTGCGCGAGCGGGCTCAGATGACCGGCGGGCTATTCAATATCGCGCGGGCGCCGGGCCGGGGCACGCTGGCACAGTTGAGCTGGCGCCTGGTCGACACCGAGCGGCCCGTTTCCCAGCCGGTCCAGATGATCGAATAAGGCCGGGGCGGCCGGGCTCGCGCCGCCGCGACCCGCACCGGCTGGCCCTATTTCTCAGCCGCCGGTGACTCCATATAAAGGAGCGTGTGATCGCCGATGACGATCCGGTCCTGTGGCATCAGGCAATGGACCCGCCGCCGCCGGCCGTTGACCAGGATGCCGTTGGTGCTGCCCATGTCCTCCACGAAACACTGGTCCGAGGTCGTGATCACCTGGCAATGCTGGCGGCTGACGAACTGACTGTTGAGCCGGATGTGGGCGTCCTCGGCGCGACCCACGATCAAGCGTCCAGGTTTGAGGGTCACCCGGTCCACGAAGCGCCCGCTCTGCTGGACTTCGAGTTCCATCACCACGGCCCGGCCGGGCGAGGGCACCGGACCGGCGCCGGTCGGGTCCAGGGCAACGGGCGGCGTACGTGCGGAAAATTCCACCCACTTGAGTTCCTGGACGGCGTCGCGGATCTCCACCGTACCCACGCGCGGGGTGCTGTGCAATTCGGCCAGCGCCATGGCGTTGTCGCACAGCACGTTGATCAGCTGCGGCGTGCCGCCGGTGTAGCGCAGCAGCTCGGTGGTCGTGTCCGGGTCGAACAGCGTGCGCCCGGCGCTGCCGGCCACGTGCAGGCGATAGTCGAGGTAGCCCTCGATCTGTTCGGCCGAGAGGCGGGGTAGCTGCAGGCCCGCGACCAGGTGCACCGGGACGCCCTGG
>DASWFL010000103.1:0-2431 GCA_036394255.1 Steroidobacteraceae bacterium | reverse complement strand
GCGACATGGGCCTGCAGGCCGTGGAGCTGCGTCACGGGCGCGGCGTTTTCTGGGGCGTGCAGTATCACCCCGAGTACAGCTATGCCGAAATTGCGGCAACGACCCTGCGTTACGCGCCCGTTCTGCTCGAGGAGCAGCTGTTCGGCGGGCGCCCCGAACTGGATGGATTCGTCGCCGATCTGCGGGCCCTGCAGCTCAATCCGCGCGACCGGCGCCTCACCTGGAAGCACGGACTCGGGCCCGCCATGCAGGATGAGCAATTGAAGCTGGCGGAACTGCGCAACTGGGTGGCGCTGCGGGTCGTTCCCTGTTTTCAGCGCCGCCATTGATACCCGCCCCGCAACTCGCGCTGATTGCACTGGCGGGTGTGGCCACCGGCGCCGTCAACGCACTGGCCGGCGGCGGCACCCTCATCAGCTTTCCCGTGCTGCTGGCCGCGGGGATTCCGCCGCTCACGGCGAACGTGACCAACACGATCGCGCTCTGTCCCGGCTACCTGGGCGCAGCCTTTGCGCAGCGCCGCGAGCTGCACGATCAGGCCCGGCGGCTGTATGCGCTCCTGCCCATCGCCGTGGCCTGCAGCCTTGGCGGCGCAGTGCTGCTGCTGCACACGGGAGAACACGCCTTCGGCCGCGCGGTGCCGTGGCTGATACTGGGCGCCTGCGCCCTGCTCGGTGCGCAGCAGCGGCTGCGCGCCTGGCTGGAAGCGCGGGAGTCCCGTGCCTCGGGCAGCGCACGTTGGCCGCTGGCGCTGCCGCTCATTGGCGCCGCCAACGTCTATGGCGGGTACTTCGGCGCCGGCGCGAGCGTGATCGTGCTGGCCGCTCTGGGGCTGTCCTACACCGACACGCTGCCGCGCCTGAACGCGCTCAAGCAGGCGCTGTCGCTCAGCACGAATTGCGCCGCTGCGCTGCTGTTCGCCGCGAGCGGACCGGTGAACTGGCGCGTGGTTCCAGTGCTGGCCGCGGGGGCGCTCGTCGGCGGCACCTGGGGTGGCCAGCTCAGCCGGCGGCTCTCGCCCCGGCTGCTGCGCAGCGTCGTGATCCTGCTCGGATTGACAGTGGCCGCGATTTACCTGTGGCGCGCGGACTGAACTCGCGCCGGCCTGAGCCGCCGGCGTATCATGGCCACCGAGCATGACGCACCCGGGTTACACCCTGTTCGATACGCCTATCGGTCGCTGTGGAGTGGCCTGGAGCGTCGCGGGAATCGTGGCCGTGCAGCTGCCCGAACGGCACGAGGCGGCAACCGTCGCGCGTCTGCGCCGCCGCATCCCGAAGCTCGAGCGCAGCGATCCGCCCGCACCGGTGCGGCAGGCCATCGCTGCGATGCAGCGCCTGCTGGGCGGCGCCGGAACCGAGTTGTCGGACATCGTCCTGGACGTCAGTGGACTCAGCCCCTTCCAGCGGCGTGTCTACCGGGCGGCGCGTGCGATACCGGCAGGTCAGACCGTGACCTACGGAGCGCTGGCCGCCAAGCTCGGGCAGGCTGGGGCGGCGCGCGCCATCGGGCGGGCGATGGGGAGCAACCCCTTTCCGATCATCGTGCCCTGCCATCGGGTACTGGCCGCCGGCGGCAAGGCCGGCGGATTTTCCGCGCATGGCGGTGTGGCCACGAAATTTGCACTGCTGCGAGCCGAGGGCGCCGAGGGCGCCGGGGATACCGCCGAGCGGGAGATGTCAGGGCGGGTTTGATGATCCCGCGGTCAGCGTCTGCACCTGACCCATCGCCGGGCGGAACTGCACGCTGACTTCCGGCTCGAGGTGAGCCACTGCGCTTACGAGCCGGATGCCCGCATCCTTCAGGAATTCACCGATGAAGGCCTGCAGTCCTTCGCAGCGTGCGCGGGCCGTTTCGTGGTCTTCCGACTGCGCCACGAGCCGCGCCTGCCAATGCTGGGCGCGTGAAGCGGTGGCGCTGAGTTCGCGCAGCGCCCGGGTCAGGAGCGAGAGGTTGCCCGACAGCGTGTTGTCGGTCAGGTTCGGATCGCGCGATTGGCCGGGCGCCGCCAGCCGCAGATGCAGCATCGCGCCGCTTTCCCCGACCGCGTCGTACAGGCACACCACCATCGAACTGTGCAACTGCGCGCGCAGCAGAGTATCCGCGGAAGTGATGCGGTAATCGTCGGCGGCCACCTGCAGCTGTTCGGCGCTCACCGGCACAGTGTCGCCGATCGGCACGGGCGCTGGCTGGTAGGTCGGTCACAATACTGAGCAGGCGGGCCGCTCTGCTAGCATGCCCCCCGTCATGGCTGAGGAACACTTGCACCGCATGGCAGCAGAGGCCGATCTGCCGGCCATCGTCGCCATCTACAACGAGACGATCCCCTCGCGGCTGGTGACCGCTGATCTCGAGCCGGTGAGCGTCGCGAGCCGGCGCGCCTGGTTTGCAGATCATCGCGGCGCGACTCGACCGCTGTGGGTGGTGGAGC
>DASWFL010000102.1:0-3581 GCA_036394255.1 Steroidobacteraceae bacterium | reverse complement strand
CTCGATCTCGCTGAGCAACTCACTTGGGCCTGCCACGACGCTGGGCGTGAGCTGGCATCTGCGTGATCACTGGGGCCTGTACGCTTCGTATTCCTACTCGGTGGTGCGGAGCAATCTGATCGCCAATACCGCCGGGGTGCTACGCCGCACGCACATCGATTTCAATCCCAATACGCTGGTGGTGGCGGTGGGTTTTGCCTTCTAGCGCATGCGTTACCTTGACTTGAGCGTGCCACACCCTACAATTCCGGCCTTCTTAAGGTGCGGGAATAGCTCAGTTGGTAGAGCGCAACCTTGCCAAGGTTGAGGTCGCGAGTTCGAGCCTCGTTTCCCGCTCCAAATCACTCTTGAAGGCTAGGTGGCAGAGTGGTCATGCAGCGGCCTGCAAAGCCGTGTACGCCGGTTCGATTCCGACCCTAGCCTCCATTGCACAAGCGGACGTGGCGAAACTGGTATACGCAGCAGACTTTGATTGGAGTGCCCGCGGGGAAACCTGCGGTGCAGAACCGCCCAAACTCGGGGAACGCTACCGGTCGCGACCCAGGCCAATCCCGAGCCAAGCCCCGCAGGGGGAAGGTGTAGAGACTAGACGGGCGGCGCCTACAGCCACTGACTGAGGAGGCCAAGGCGAAGGGATAGTCCAGACCACGAACGCCCGCGACGACAGCGGGCGGCGGTGAAAACCGAAGTGGCAGGAAAATCTGCTTCCCTCAAAAGGGGAGTGTGGGTTCGAGTCCCGCCGTCCGCACCACGAATGAAACTGCTCGTCGGTGACAATCTGCAGCTGTGGCGCGGTGAGTTGCACGTGCTGCGCGGTATTTCCCTCGCCGTCGGGGCTGGTTCCTGCCTGCAGGTGACCGGCATCAACGGCGCGGGCAAGTCCAGCCTGCTGCGCGTGCTGGCCGGACTCCTGCCGCTGGAGCAGGGCTCGGTGAGCTGGCGCGGCACGGACACGCGGCGCGATCCGTACGCCTTTCACAGTGAGCTCGCCTGGCTGGGCCACGGCACAGCCCTCAAGGGCGATCTGTCGGCACGGGAGAACCTGCACTACTCGGCGGGTCTGCGCCGCGAGCTCACGCCCGCGCACATCGATGGCGCACTCGCACGCGTCGGATTCGCTCACGCCGAGCAGCGCCTCGCGCGGCAGATGTCCGCCGGGCAGCAACGGCGCGTCGCCCTGGCGCGCGTGCTGCTGCTGGATTGCGCGCTGTGGCTGCTCGATGAACCCACCTCCAATCTCGACCGCAGCGGCCAGGCGATGTTCGGGCAATTGCTGGACGCCCATCTTCAGAACGATGGTCTCGCTGTCGTCGCGACACATCAGCCGCTGCCGGTGTCGGCGCAGCGCCTGCAGACACTCGAGCTCACATGAGCGCCCCGGAGCCAGCAGGGGTGTCGCCCGGGCGGGCCGGCTGGCTGCTCGCGCAGCGCGATCTGCGGCTGGGATTGCGCCGTCCCGGGGAATGGCTGCAACCCCTGGTGTTTTTCTTTGTCGTAACGACGTTGTTCCCGCTGGCCACCGACCCGGAGCTGTCGCGCCTCAGAGACATGGCGCCCGGTGCCTTATGGGTGGCGGCACTGTTATCCTCATTGTTGGCCCTGGAATTGCTGTTTCGTGAAGACGGTCAGGACGGCACTCTGGAGCAACTGGCAGTCTCCGGTTTGCCGCTGCCCTGGCTCCTGTTGGCCAAGACCTGCGTGCACTGGCTGCTGACCGGCCTGCCGCTGGTGCTGGCCGGTCCGCTGGTGGCGACGGCGCTGGGCGCGCCTTACGCCTCGATTCCAGGCGTGTTTGCGGCGCTCCTGGTGGGAAGCAGTGCCCTGAGCCTGATCGGCGCGGTGGGCGCCGCGCTTACCCTGGGGCTCCGGCGTGGCGGCGTGCTGCTGGCGCTGCTGGTGTTGCCGCTGGCCGTGCCGGTGCTGATTTTCGGGGCCCGCGCCACTTCGCTGGCAATCGCGCAGGAGCCGATGGCGGCGCCGATGTATTTGCTGGGGGCGATCGCCGTGCTGAGCGCCACCCTGGCGCCGCTTGCCGCCGCCGCCGCTGTGCGCATCAGCCTGGAGTAATGATGGACTGGACCTGGTTTCACCGCTTCGGCTCGCCACCGCACTTCTACCGGATCGCGGGCAAGCTGATTCCGTGGTTCGCATGGCTGGCTGCGATCAGCGGTGTGGCCGGACTCATCGGCGGACTGTTCCTGGCACCACCCGATTATCAACAGGGGGAGGGGTACCGGATCATCTACGTGCACGTCCCGGCCGCCGTGCTGTCCACGATGGCTTATGCGGCGATGGCCACCGCCGCGGGCGTCGGGCTGATCTGGCGCATGAACGTCGCGCATGCCGTGGCGGCCAGCTGCGCGGGCATTGGCGCCTCCTTCACCTTCCTGGCGCTCGTCACCGGGAGCCTGTGGGGGCGGCCGATGTGGGGCACCTACTGGCAATGGGATCCGCGCCTGACTTCCGAGCTGGTGATGCTGTTCCTGTATCTGGGCTATATGGGCCTGCGCGGCGCCATCGACGATACCGCGCGTGCGGACCGGGCGAGCGCGGTGCTGGCGCTGGTCGGCGTCATCAATCTGCCCATCATCCACTACTCGGTGGACTGGTGGAATTCACTCCACCAGGGGCACACGCTGCTCAAGTTCGGCAAGCCCTCCATGCCTCCGAGCATGCTGGTGCCCTTGCTGCTGCTGATGCTCGGCTTCATGCTGTACTTCGCCGCGATCGTGCTCGTGCGCGCTCGCGGCGAGGTGCTGCGGCGCGAACGCAATGCGCGCTGGATCGCCGAACTGCTGGGAGCGCCAACATGATGCATTGGCTGGCCATGGGTGGGTATTGGCCGTACGTCTGGCCTTCCTACCTGTTGACGCTCCTGACTCTTGTGCTGAACGTCGGCTTTGCGCAGCGCAGTGCGCAGCGCGCGCGGCAGGAAGCACAGCGCCGCGCGCACAGCCCGGCGGCGCAGCAGGGCAGATCATGACCGCGCGCCAGCGGCGCATGACGCTCGTGGCCGTGATCATCGCGGGCGTCGGCATTGCCGGTGCACTCGCGTTGCGCGCCTTTCGCGAAAACGTGATGTTCTATTTCGACCCCACCAAGGTCGCCGCCGGCCAGGTCAGGCGGGGCGAGCACTTTCGCCTCGGCGGCATGGTCGTCAAGGGCAGCGTGCAGCGCGCTGCCGGTTCGCTGGATGTGAAATTCGTGGTCACTGACTTCGCGCACGACGTGCCGGTCACGTACGACAAGGTGCTGCCGGATCTGTTCAAGGAAGGCGCGGGCGTCGTGGCCCTGGGCCGTCTGGATGCGCAAGGAACCTTCGTCGCCGATGAAGTGCTCGCCAAGCATGACGAAAAGTACATGCCGCCCGAAGTGGCCCGTTCCCTGAAGCAGGGACAGGCGGCCGCGGCCCTCAAGGCAGGAGCGCCCAACTGATGCTGATCGAGATTGGTCACTTTGCCATGATCCTGGCGCTGCTGCTGAGCGCCGCGCAGGCCTTTTTCGGGCTCGCGGGCGCGGCGCTCCAGCGTGAACGATGGCTGGCGGTCGTGCCCTCGGCGGTCGCCGGTCAGTTCCTGTTC
>DASWFL010000101.1:0-9192 GCA_036394255.1 Steroidobacteraceae bacterium | reverse complement strand
ACCCGGCCGCCGCGGCGGCGCCCATTGCCG
This sequence comes from Steroidobacteraceae bacterium, assembly GCA_036394255.1. Classification (GTDB taxonomy): domain Bacteria; phylum Pseudomonadota; class Gammaproteobacteria; order Steroidobacterales; family Steroidobacteraceae; genus FEN-1191. Next base: position 9,162 of record DASWFL010000101.1, on the reverse strand, counting down.
CGCTGCCGTCCCCGGCCGCCCAGGCGGATCCGGCCTAGCGCTAGTTGTGGTTATGAGTTGCGCTCACGGAATGTGAATTTCCATGTAGGCGCCAACCAGTAACGCATCGATCTGCTGGACCACTTGCGGCGAGTTCTTCGCTATTCGTGGCCAGCTCGTTGTCATCAGCACGGCAATGGCCAGTTTTCGCACAGGCAAATTGTGCTGATATTTTAGGTTCTGGTCTGTCGTTACAAAGATCTCGTAGCCGGCCTCTTCGGCCTTACTCAGTAGCTCGCCATTCTTGAGTTGGTGCCACCCAAGCTCACTTGTCGTCGTTACTGTATGTTTTGTCAGGTGCTCGCGCAGCGGCGCCGGAACACCTTGATCAAAGAGAATCCGCACTCACGCCACTTGCAAAGACGCCGCAGCGTGCTCAAGGACCACGCGTACCTGTTCCAGCGTGACGCCGGGGAACCACTGTACAAACTCAGTAATTTGAGCGCCACCTTCCAGATTCTCAAATAGCGCTGCCACGGGCACGCGTGTGCCCCGAAACACCCAAGCGCCGCTCATGCGTTCAGGATGGCGGTCAACGGCGGGGCAGGTGGTCCAGTCAATCATGCGTTGATGCTACGCGCCTGCGGTGGCGCCTTCAATTGCAGCCAAGACCCATATCAGCGTCGGCAGTGCGCCTCGATCCAGGCTTGCGCTTCTGCGTTGACCTCGCGCGGATCGCGCCCCGCCGCCGCGATCGGCGGGCCGATCATGACGCGGATGGTTCCGGGCCGCTTGTACAGACCGCGCCGCGGCCAGTAGTAGCCGGCGTCGTGCGCGATCGGCACGATGAAACGGCCGGTCTCCGCGGCGAGCAGCGCACCGCTGATGCCGTAGCGGCGCGTTTCACCCGGCGGCATGCGCGTGCCTTCCGGGAAGATCGCGATCCACTTGCCCTCGGCGAGCCGCGCCTTGCCCTGCACGACGACGCTGCGCACCGCGTTGTGCCCGGCCCCGCGATCGACCGCGATCGCGCGCATCAGCGCCAGGGCCCAGCCGAGGATCGGCACCCGGGCGAGCTCGCGCTTGTACACCCACACGTGCGGGGGCACCAGCACGACCTGCGCGAAGGTCTCCCAGCTGGAGGAATGCTTGATCAGCGCAATGTGATTGCCGGCCGGCAGCTGCTCGCGGCCTTCGACGCTGTAATCCAGGCGGCAGGTGAAGCGCAGCACCGCAAGCAGGGCCGCGCCCCAGCCGCGTGCCAGGTCGAAGCGGACGCGAAACGGCAACAGCCATCCCAGCACCACGAAGCCCACGGCATAGCAGCCGGTCCACAGGAACAGGAAGAGCGTGAAAAACAGCGAGCCCAGCCACTGCACCGTGCAGACCCTAGCCCGGCAGCAGCGACAGGTCCGCGCTGCGCGTGAACAGCGCCCGCAGTTCGCCCAGCAGGCTCAAGCGATTGCGGCGCAGCGCGTCGTCCGGATCGTTGACCAGCACGGCATCGAAGAAGGCGTCGATCGGCGGCCGCAGGCGCGCCAGTTCGGCGAACGCGGCGGCGTAGTCGTTCCTTCCCAGGGCCACATCGATGGCGATGCGCCGCTCCGCCAGCGCAGCGTGCAGCGCGTGCTCGGCCGGCGCCTGCAGCAGGTTCGGGTTCGTGGACTGCGGCACCTCGGCGGAGGATTTCTTCAGGATATTGGCGATGCGCCGGTTCGCAGCCGCGAGGCTGGCGGCGTCGGGCAGGGCGAGGAATTTCACCAGTGCGCGCGCGCGCGCGTCGGCATCGAGGAGCGAACGCGGCGCGGTGGCCAGCACGGCCTCGAAGATTTCCGTGCTGATCCCGCTGCCCGCGTCCTCCAGGTACTGCGAGCGCAGGCGCTCGAGCACGAAGGCGTACAGCTCGTCCGTCACCGCGGCGCGGCGCTGTTCGAGACCGGGCACCGGCTGCGCGGCCACGGCCTGTTCGAGCAGCGTGCGCAGATCGAACTCCAGGCGGCGCTCCAGCGCCAGGCGCAGCAGGCCGATCGCGGCCCGGCGCAGGCCGAAGGGGTCGCGCGTGCCCGAAGGCTTCTGTCCGATCGCAAAGCTTCCGGCCAGCGTGTCCAGCCGGTCGGCCAGTGCGAGCGCCATTCCGGTCGGCGTGGCCGGTAGCAGATCACCGGCGCCGCGCGGCAGGTAATGCTCGCGGATCGCCGTCGCCACCTCGGCCTCCTCGCCGTCCGCCGCGGCGTAGTAGGCGCCCATCACGCCCTGCAGTTCCGGGAATTCACCGACCATGCTGGTGAGCAGGTCGCACTTGCACAGGCGCGCGGCGCTCGCCACGCGCCCCGGCGTGGCGCCGCAGGCCGGTGCGAGCGCAGTGGCCAGCACGGCGATGCGTTCGACCTTGTCGCCGAGGGAGCCCAGCTGCGCCTGGTAGCTGACGCGCCCGAGTGCCGCGGTGCGCGCGGTGAGCGGCGTGCGCCGGTCCTGCTCCCAGAAAAACGCCGCGTCCGCGAGCCGCGGGCGCACGACGCGCTCGTTGCCGGAGCGCAGCACCGCGACGTCGCTGCTCTCGATGTTGGCGATCGTGATGAACCAGGGGAGCAGCGCGCCGGCCCCGGACTGCACGGCGAAGTAGCGCTGGTGGTCCTGGAGCGTGGCGAGCAGCACCTCGCGCGGCAATTGCAGGAATCGCTCCTCGTAGCGCCCGGCCACCGCCACGGGCCATTCGACCAGCGCGGTGACCTCATCGAGCAGGGCCGCATCGATGATGGCCTCACCGCCCAGCTGCGCCGCGAGGGCGAGCAGCTGCTCGCGCACCCGCTCGCGCCGGCCGGCGAAGGCGGCAACCACCCGACCGCGCTTCAGCAGCGTGCCCTCGTAGCTCGCCGGTGCGCGCAGCGCGAACTCGCGCGGCGCATGAAAGCGATGGCCGCGCGTGCTGCGCCCGGCAATCGTATCGAGAAGGGTGGCCGGCACGATCTCGGCGCCGTAGAGCATCACCAGCCAGTGCACCGGGCGCACGAACTGCGCCTCGCTCGTCCCCCAGCGCATGCGCTTGGGGATCGGCAGCGCCTCGAGCGCCTCGGCCACGATGCCGGGCAGGAGCGAGGGCGTGCCCGCGCCCGCCCGCCGGCCGCCGTACCACAGGTATTCGACATCCTTTTCGTCGCGTTCACGGCCCAGTTCGGCCAGTGCCACGCCGCAGCTCGCCGCAAAGGCCTGCGCGGCCCGCGTCGGCTCACCGGCACTGTCATAGGCGGCCCGCAGCGGCGGCCCGCGGCGGCGGATTTCCTGGTCGGGTTGCTGCGCGACGAGGCGGCGCACGCGCACCGCCAGGCGCCGGGGCGTGGCGAAGGATTCGATCGCGCCATGGCGCAGCGAGGCGCGCGCCAGCCGCGTTTCGATCCCTTCGCGCAGCGCCCGCTCGAGTGCCGGCAGCGCCCTGGGCGGCAGTTCCTCGGTGCCGAGCTCGAACAGGAAGTCGCGCCGTTCCGGCCGCGCCGCGCCGCTCATGTGCCCGTCCGGCGCGACGCGGCCGTGCCGTCCGCGAGCAGCGGAAAGCCCAGCGCTTCGCGGCTGGCGTAATAAGCCTGCGCCACGCCGCGCGCGAGCGTGCGCACGCGCAGGATGTAGCGCTGCCGCTCGGTGACCGAGATCGCGTGGCGCGCATCCAGCAGATTGAAGACGTGCGAGGCCTTGAGCACCTGCTCGTAGGCGGGCAGCGCCAGGCGCACTTCCAGCAACGCCTTGCAGGCCTGTTCGTGATCGTCGAAATGGCGGAACAGCACGGTCGTGTCGGCGTGCTCGAAGTTATAGGCCGACTGTTCGGCTTCGTTCTGGTGGAAGACATCGCCGTAGCTGACGCGCCCCAGCGGGCCCTCGGCCCAGAGGATGTCGAAGATGCTCTCCACGCCCTGCAGGGCCATCGCCAGGCGCTCCAGGCCGTAGGTGATTTCGGCGCTCACCGGGCGGCAATCCAGCCCTCCGACCTGCTGGAAGTAGGTGAACTGGGTGACTTCCATGCCATTGAGCCAGACCTCCCACCCCAGGCCCCAGGCCCCCAGCGTGGGCGATTCCCAGTTGTCCTCCACGAAGCGCACATCGTTGACCAGCGGATCGAGGCCGAGCGCCGCGAGGCTCGCCAGGTAGCGCTCGAGGATATCGAGCGGCGCGGGCTTGAGCAGCACCTGGAACTGGTAGTAGTGCTGGAGCCGGAAGGGGTTGTCGCCGTAGCGGCCGTCGGTGGGCCGGCGCGAGGGCTGCACGTAGGCGGCGGCCCAGGGCTCCGGGCCGATGGCGCGCAGGAACGTGGCGGTGTGAAAAGTCCCGGCCCCCACTTCCATGTCGTAGGGCTGCAGCACGACGCAGCCCTGGGCCGACCAGTAGCGCTGCAAGGCGAAGATGAGGTCCTGGAAGGTGCGCGGCGGGGCACCGATTCGGGCGGTTTTCATCGCTGTTTCTGACCGCTTGCTGCCACGCGCTGAGTGGGGAAACTGGCGCGCGAGTATACAGAAGCCGCACTGGCGCATTGCTGCGAGGCGGCGGTCGGCCAGAGCGCCTGCACGAAAACAGGGCATCAATTCAGGCTTAGCCCTATAATGGTGCAGGACGGCGCCGGAAGCGTCTGGACCGTCCGGTAACCCACTGATTCAATACACTTTCTGGCCGAGCTCGAAGGCTGGCATGTGGCCTGCATCGTTACGGGGCTTCGCGCACCTGTGGATTCTTCAATGGAGGGGCTATGACACCGACCGAAGTAGTGAAACTGGTACAGGACAAGAAGGTGAAATTTGCCGACCTGCGTTTCACCGACACCCGCGGCAAGGAGCAGCACGTCACCATTCCTGCCGGCTTCGTGACGGCCGATTTCTTCGTCGAAGGCAAGATGTTCGACGGCTCCTCGATCAGCGGCTGGAAGGGCATCAACGAGTCGGACATGATCCTGCTGCCCGATGCCAGCACCGCGGTGCTCGATCCCTTTTTCGCCGACGTCACCGTCATCCTCCGCTGCGATGTCATCGAACCGGCGACGATGCAGGGCTACGAGCGCGATCCGCGCTCGCTCGGCCGGCGCGCCGAGGCCTACCTCAAATCCACAGGCATCGCCGACGGCGCGCTGTTCGGGCCTGAGAACGAATTCTTCATTTTCGACAGCGTGCGCTGGAACAACGACATGCAAGGTTGCGGCTACGCGATCGATTCGATCTCGGGCGCGTGGAACACCAATACGGTCTACCCGGAAGGCAACATGGGCCACCGGCCGGGCATCAAGGGCGGCTATTTTCCGGTGCCGCCGGTCGATGCCTACCAGGACATCCGCTCCGCGATGTGCAAGGCGCTCGAGGACATGGGCCTGAAGGTCGAGGTGCACCACCACGAAGTGGCGACCGGAGGCCAGGCCGAGATCGGCGTCGGCGCCGGCGGCCTCGTGCGCAAGGCCGACGAAGTGCAGATCCTCAAATACTGCGTGCACAACGTCGCGCACCTGCACGGCAAGACCGCGACCTTCATGCCCAAGCCCCTCGTGGGCGACAACGGCTCAGGCATGCACGTGCACCAATCGCTCCAGAAAGCCGGCACGGCGCTGTTCGCCGGCGACAAGTACGGCGGCCTGTCGGAGACCGCGCTGTACTACATCGGCGGCATCATCAAGCACGCGAAGGCCATCAACGCCTTCACCAATCCGGGCACCAACAGCTACAAGCGGCTGGTCCCGGGCTTTGAGGCGCCCGTCATGCTGGCGTATTCGGCGCGCAACCGCAGCGCTTCGATCCGCATACCCTGGGTGTCGAACCCGAAGGCGCGCCGCATCGAAGTGCGCTTCCCGGATTCGGCTTCGAACCCCTACTTCGCCTTCGCGGCGATGATGATGGCGGGGCTCGATGGCATCCAGAACAAGATGCATCCGGGCGATCCGGCCGACAAGGATCTGTACGACCTGGAGCCCGAAGAGGCGCGGCACATTCCACAGGTCTGCCATTCGCTCGACATGGCCCTCGAGCATCTGGACAAGGACCGGGAGTTCCTCAAGCGCGGCGGCGTGTTCACGGACGACGTGATCGACGCCTACATGGGCCTTAAGATCCAGGAAATCACGCGTTACCGCATGTCGACGCACCCCTGCGAGCTCGATATGTATTACAGCGTCTGATTGCTGACATAAGCGCACGGCGATGAACAGGGCGGGTGATGGGACTCACAGGGCCGTCACCCGCTTTTGTACCTCTCCGCCCCGGGGGTCTATGCTGGCGGTCTGTGCGTACCGTTGCCCTGGGTATTGCTCTGGTGTGCGTTGCGGCGATCGCCGCGGCCGCGCCCACCTATCGCTGGATCGACGCCGACGGGCTGCATTATTCCGATCAGCCGCATCCCGGTGCCGAGATCGTCACGCTCGGCGAGACGCAGACCTACAGCGCGACGCCCGCGCCCGCCGTGGCCGCGCCGTCCGAGCGCAAGCCGAAAGGCACCCGCACGAACGAATTTCGCTACGCCAGCTGCGCCATCGTGCAGCCGGCGGCGGACCAGGTGCTGGTCAACGTGGAGGCCGTCACCGTGGCGGTGGCGCTGCAGCCGGCGAAGCGCGGCAGCGACAAGCTGGTGCTGTCCTTCGATGGCCAGCCGATCGAGCCGGCCCGCCCCGAGCAGAGCGAGTTCCAGATCACTCCGATCGAGCGGGGCACGCATTTCGCCGTGGCGATCGTGCGCGACAACACCGGCCGGGATCTGTGCCAGTCCGCGCCGGTGAGTTTTCACGTGCGCCAACCCTCCGTGCTGGCCCCCGGCCGGAAACACTAGCCTTCCGCCGAGGCGCCGGGGGCGGACGTGCCGGCTGAGAGCGGCCACGCGCCCGCGCCGGCGAGTTTCGATGGCAGCGAAATACTGGATGCGCTGTCCACCGGACTCCTGCTGCTCGATGCCGGGCTGCGCCTGCTCTACGCCAACGTCGGGGCGCAGGACCTGCTCGCCCTGAGCCTCCGCCAGGCGCAGCACCACCCGGTCGGCGAGCTGTTCGCGGACGCCCAGGCACTCATCGAACTGCTGCAACGCTCGCTGGACAACCTCGAGATCTGCGCCGGCCATGAATTCACCCTGACGCCGATCTCCCTGCTGCAGGCGGCGCGGCCGCCGGCGCTGGTGGACCTCACGGTCACGCCGATCGAGATCGCCGGCGGCGAGCGCCAGCTGCTGCTCGAGCTGGTCGACGCGCGGGCACGCCAGCGCATCACGCGCGAAGCCGAGCTGCTCACGCGCGCCGACGGGAGCCGCCTGATGGTGCGGCAGCTGGCGCACGAGATCCGCAATCCGCTCGCCGGCCTGCGCGGGGCGGCGCAGCTCCTGGAGCGCGAGCTGCACAAGGAGGAACTGCGGGAATACACCACCGTCATCATCAGCGAGGCGGACCGGCTGCGCGACCTGGTGGACACGATGCTCGGGCCCACCGGGCCGCCGCGCAAGCAGCCGCTCAACGTGCACGAGATCTGCGAGCATGTATACCAGCTGCTGCGCAGCGAGGCGCCCTCCGGGGTCGGCATCGAGCGCGACTACGATCCCAGCGTCCCCGAGGGTCGCTTCGATCGCAACGAACTCATCCAGGCCCTGCTGAACATCGGCCGCAATGCCCTGCAGGCGCTGGCCGGCAGCGGACGGCTGGTGCTGCGCACGCGCGCACTCTCGCACCTGAACATCGGCCCGGCGCGGCACCGCCTGGTGGCCTGCGTGCAGGTCGAGGACGACGGTCCGGGCGTGCCGCCGGACCTGCACCAGACGCTGTTTTTCCCGCTGGTGAGCGCCAAGGCCGAGGGCACGGGCTTGGGCCTCTCGGTCGCGCAGGAGATGGTCGCGCGCCACGGCGGCATCATCCAGTTCGAGAGCCGCGTGGGCCGAACGGTGTTTTCGATACTGCTGCCGCTGGAGGATGCCGCATGAACGGACAAGCGCTACGGGTCTGGCTGATCGACGACGACGCCTCGATCCGCTGGGTGCTGGAAAGGGCCCTGCGGAACGACGGCATGCTGCCCAGGACCTTCGACACCGCGGAATCCGCGCTCGCCGCGCTGCGCGCGGACGAGCCCGACGTGCTGATCACCGACGTGCGCATGCCCGGCCAGTCGGGGATCGACCTGCTGCAGCGCGTGCAGGCCTCGCACGCGGACCTGCCGGTCATCGTGATGACGGCGCACGCCGATCTCGGCACCGCCGTGTCCGCCTACGGGAGCGGTGCCTTCGAGTATTTACCGAAGCCCTTCGACATCGATCACGCCGTCGACCTGGTGCGGCGCGCCGCGCAGTCGCGCGAGAGTGCGGGTGCAGACAGCAGCGCCGCAGCGCCGGCCATGCCGAGCCTGCTCGGACGCGCGCCGGCCATGCAGCAGGTGTTTCGTGCCATCGGCCGCCTGGCGCGCTCGAGCGTCAACGTGCTGATCACCGGCGAATCGGGCACCGGCAAGGAGCTGGTGGCGCGCGCCCTGCACGAACACAGTCCGCGCGCCGCCAAGCCCTTCATCGCGCTCAACACCTCGGCGATCCCGACCGAGTTGCTGGAGTCTGAGCTCTTCGGCCACGAGAAGGGCTCGTTCACGGGCGCGGACAGCCTGCGCCGCGGGCGCTTCGAGCAGGCCGACGGCGGCACGCTGTTCCTGGACGAGATCGGCGACATGTCCCCTCCGCTCCAGACGCGCCTGCTGCGCGTGCTGGCCGAGGCGGAGTTCTACCGGGTCGGCGGCCAGACCCCGATCCGCGTGGACGTGCGCGTGATTGCAGCCACGCACCAGAATCTGGAGGAGCGCTCCCGCGGCGGACAGTTCCGCGTGGACCTGTACCATCGATTGAACGTGATCCGCATCGAACTGCCACCGCTCCGTGAACGGCGTGCGGACATTCCCGAACTGCTCGGGCACTACCTGCAGGTCGCCGCGCGCGAGCTCGGTGTCGAGGCCAAGGCGCTGACGGCCGAGGCGAGCGAGCGGCTCGAGAGCTACAACTGGCCGGGCAACGTGCGCGAGCTCGTGAATTTCTGCCGGCGCGCCACGGCGCTCGCGCCGGGCAAGGAGATTCGCATTGTCGACCTGCCCGCGGCCGTGAGCGGCGCCCCCGCGCCCGGCGCGGCGGCGGTCGAATGGACGGCGTTGCTGGCGGACTGGGCCGGGCACCAGCTGGCGGTGGCGGCCGCTCAGCCGCTGCTCGACGTGGCCCTGC
>DASWFL010000100.1:0-7214 GCA_036394255.1 Steroidobacteraceae bacterium | reverse complement strand
CCACGAACAGCCGGGCGCGCTCCGCGCCCTGGTAGCGGTAGTTGAATTCCGTGACGTTATGCTGTCCGAGGGCGCCGCAGAAGCTGAGGAAGCTTCCGGGCTGCTCGGGAATATCCACGCCGAGCAGCACTTCACGGCCGGCGCCGATGTCGGCGCGCTCCGCGATATGCCGCAGGCGGTCAAAATTCATGTTGGCGCCGCTGCAGATCGCCACGTAGCTCTGGCCGGCGGGCGCACCGCGGGCGATGTAGCGCTTCAGGCCGGCGATTGCGAGCGCGCCCGCCGGCTCGAGTATGGCGCGCGTATCCTCGAACACATCCTGGATCGCAGCGCAGATCTCGTCCGTGTCCACCAGCAGCACTTCATCGACGTAGCGGCGCGCCAGCGCAAAGGTCTCCTCCCCGACGCGCCGCACCGCGACGCCGTCGGCGAACAGGCCCACCCGCTCGAGCGTGACGCGCTTGCCGGCGCGGAGCGATTCGAACATGGCGGCCGCGTCCGCGGGCTCTACGCCGACGATGCGCACGCGTGGATAGAGCTGCTTGACGAAGGCGGCGATGCCGGCGATCAGCCCACCCCCGCCCACCGGCACGAAAATCGCGGCGAGCTCCCCGCCGGTCTGGCGGGCGATCTCCATGCCGATCGTGCCCTGCCCGGCGATCACGTCCGGATCGTCGAAGGGATGCACGAAGGCCAGTCCCTGGTCGCGGGCCAGCACCGCCGCGTGCTCATAGGCCGCGTCGTAGACCTCCCCGTGCAGGACGACTTCTCCCCCCAGGCTCGCCACCGCCTGGATCTTGATGGCCGGCGTGGTCTGCGGCATCACGATTACGGCGCGCACCCGGCGCCGCTGCGCCGCCAGCGCCACGCCCTGCCCGTGATTGCCGGCCGAGGCGCAGATCACGCCGCGTGCGGCCGCGGTCGCCCCCAGGTGCGCGATCTTGTTGTAGGCGCCACGCAGCTTGAAGGAGAACACGGGCTGCAGGTCCTCCCGCTTCAGGCGCACCTCGTGTCCGAGCCGGCGCGACAGGCGCGGCGCATGATCGAGCGGGGATTCGATCGCCACGTCGTAGACCTTGGCCTGCAGGATGCGTTGTAGATAATCGTCGCTCATCTGCAGGACTCCACTAGGACCTGCCGCCGGCGGTCCCGAGAAACTCGAGCAGCTCCGGGAGCCGCAGGGTGACGGTCGCGGCACTCAGGGCCTCATCGTCGGCGCCGGCCAGGGCCAGCTCGCGAAAATCCAGCCCCAGCGTGCGAGCGCGCTGCAGTGCCGGCGCTGCGGCCGCGGAGAACAGCAGGCGCCGCAGCAAGGCACCTTCCCGCAGCCCGGCCAGTGCCAGCGCCGCTTCGGCCCCGGCACCGTGCGCGAGCACGTCCACGCGCCGCTGGTGCAGGGTATCGAGCAGATCGGCCAGCGCCAGCGCGTACTGCTCGGCCTCCGGGCCGGCGCCGGTGCCGGCGGGCGCGGGCGCGTCGGAGCCGCCGAAGCCCGGCAGGTCGGCGGCGTAGATCGAGCGGTCGGCGCCGAGCGGCCCCAGCAGTGCGCGGAAAAAGCGGCCATCACCGCGCACGCCCGGCACGCACAGCAGCGCCGTGGCCTCATCGAAGCCGCCACCCGGCGGTATCGCCTGGTGTACGTGCAGCTGTCCGAAGCGGCAATCGAAGTAGCTGCGCGCCAGGCGCGCCGCCGGCCTCAAGTACCCCCTCCCTCATCGGCGTGCAGGCGATGCAGCAGGCGATGCACGAGGGGCGCGGCGATCACGCCGGCGATCGCCAGCACCGCGATGCCCGAGAACAGGGCGTAGCTGCCCGCGAAGATCTTGCCCGCCACCGTGCCCGGGGAAGCGAGCGGTCCCATGCCGGAAAGGATCATGGCCGCGTTCTCATACGAATCGACCCAGGACAGTCCCAGGAAACGGTGGTAACCGATCATGCCGGCGAACAGGGCGACGGCGATGAACAGCAGCCCGAACCCGAGGCTGCGCAGCTGGCGCCGCAGGTAGCGCCGCAGCGGCGCGACCGGCTGCGAAATGCGCTCATAGCGGGATGCGGGGTGCGGCGCGGGCGCCGCGTCCGGAGGCCTGTTGGTACTCATGCCGCTGACTCCACCAAGTGCGTCAGAACATGCTCGACGGGTCGATGGCGCCCGCTTCCTGCGGGTCGCGCGAGGGAATGAATTCCCCGGTGATCATCGCGTCGTACCCCTGCCCAGGGCCGACCATCGGATAGACGCCGGCATCCGGGTCGATGATCACCTCGAGGAAGGCCGGGCCCTTGAAGGCGAGGAACTCGGCGATCACGGCGGGCACGTCCTGCCGGCGATCGAGGCGGCGCGCATACGCAAAGCCGTCCGCCTGGGCGGCCTTGATGAAATCCTTCTTGTGCAGCGACTTGTCGCTCCCGGACAGCCGGCCCTTGAAGAACAGCTTCTGCCACTGCTTGACCATGCCGTCGCCGAAATTGTTGAGCACCACGATCTTCACCGGCAGGTCGTAGGTGGTCACCGTCTCGAGTTCGCCGATGTTCATGCGGATGCTCGCATCGCCGTCGATGTCGATCACCAGCCGGCCGGGGCTCGCCACCTGGGCGCCGATGGCCGCGGGCAGGCCGAAGCCCATCGTGCCCATGCTGCCCGAGGTGAGCCAGTGGCGCGGGCCGCGGAAATCGAACATCTGCGCCGCCCACATCTGGTGCTGGCCGACCCCGGTGGTGATGATCGCCTCGCCCCGCGTATGCCGGTTGATCTCCTCGATCACGTAGTGCGGCTGCACGAGTTCGCCGGCGCGCTGGTAGTTCATCGCATAGCGGTGCCGCAGCGCGCCCAGATGCGCGTGCCAGAGGCCGTAGTCGCGCTGGCGCGCGGCGCTCTGCACCGCCACGCGCAACTGATCGAGCGCCTCGGGCAGCAGACCCACGTAGCTCCAGCGCACGCTCTTGACCTTGTTGATCTCGGAGCGATCGACGTCCAGGTGCGCGATCGCGCGGGCGGCGCGCGCGAACTTCTTCGGATCCCCCGCCACGCGATCATCGAAGCGCGCCCCGACCGCAATGAGAAAATCGCAGTCCTCGACGGCGTAGTTCGCGGCGGCGACCCCGTGCATGCCGAGCATGTGCATCGACAGAGGATGCGTCGTGTCGATGCTGCCGATGCCCATGAGCGTGGTGACGACCGGGATGTTCAAGCCTTCCGCGAACTCGGTGAGCGCCGCGGAGGCCCCGCCGTTGATCACTCCCCCGCCGGCGTAGATCAGCGGCCGCTGCGATTCGGACAGGAGCTCCACGAAAGCGCTCCGCTGCTCGGCGCTCAGGCTGCGCGCGGCGAGTTCGGCGCTGCGGCGCCGGAATCCGGGCAGGGGCAGCAGGCCCTCTCCGTTGTACACACCCGCCCAGTTCTGGACATCCTTGGGAATGTCCACCACGACCGGGCCGGGGCGGCCGGTGCGGGCGATCTCGAAGGCCGTGCGCATGGTCGCCTCGAGCCGCTTCGGGTCGGTGACCAGGAACACATGCTTGGCGACCGGACCCATGAGCGCCGCCACCGGCGCCTCCTGGAAGGCATCGGTGCCGACGGCGGCGGTCGGCACCTGCCCGCAGATGACGACGATCGGCACCGAATCGGCCGTGCAGTCGCGCACCGGCGTGACCGTGTTGGTGGCCCCTGGGCCCGAAGTCACCAGGCACACGCCGACCTGGCCGCTGGCGCGGGCGTAGCCGGCCGCCATGAAGCCGGCGCCCTGCTCGTTGGCCGGCACGATCAGCGGAATCTCGCGGGCACCGGCACGCCGCTGCGCCTCGTTGAAGACGAACACCGCGTCATAGGTCGGCAGTATGGCGCCACCGCAATAGCCGAAAATGGCCCTGACACCCTCGTCGGCCAGCACCTGGACGATGATTTCCGCGCCGCTCATGGCCTGGCCGGCGCGGGGGTGCGCCACGGGGCTCGTCTGGTCTGCCACGTCGGTCATCGGGAAAGCCTATCAGTTCAGCCAGTCGCCACAAAACTCAGTTATTCTGCCCCGAGGGCAGCCACTGGAACGGCTCGCGGTAGCGCACCCCATGCGACACATCATCGGTATTCTGCTGCAGAACGAGGCGGGTGCGCTGGCGCGCGTCGCGGGCATGTTTTCCAGCCGCGGCTACAACATCGAATCACTGTCGGTGGCGGCGACCGACGACCCCACGGTCTCGCGCCTGACGCTGGTGACGACCGGCTCGGATGCGGTGATCCTGCAGATCACCAACCAGCTCAACAAGCTCATCGACGTGGTGCGCATCGACGACATGACCCGCGGCGAGCACGTGGAGCGCGAGCTGGTGCTGGCGAAACTGCGGGTCGCGCCGGTGCGGCGCGATGCCCTGCGCGGCTACGTGGTGCGCACCGGCGGCCGGGTGCTCGACCCCTCGACCGAGAGCTTCATCGTCGAGCTGCTCGGGAGCGAGGCGGACGTGAACGGCTTCATGCGCGAAGTGGCCACCCACGGCGAACTGCTGGAGGTGGTCCGCAGCGGCGCACTGGGCATCAGCCGCAGCACGCGGGTCCTGCACCTGGTCGAACCGGGCTAGATCGCCGAGTCGTCGGTCTCGCCGGTGCGGATGCGGATCGCCCGCTCGATCGCGGTGATGAAAATCTTGCCGTCCCCGACCTTGCCCGTCTTGGCGGCCTTGACGATCGCCTCGACCACCCGTTCCACCAGATCGGACTTCACGGCCACTTCCACCCGGGTCTTGGGCACGAAGTCGATGACGTACTCCGCGCCCCGATAGAGCTCGGTATGGCCGCGCTGGCGGCCGAACCCCTTGACCTCCGTGACGGTCATGCCCGAGACGCCGATCTCGGACAAGGCCGCGCGCACGTCGTCGAGCTTGAAGGGTTTGATGATTGCAGTAACCAGTTTCATGCGAATACTCCCGCCTCCGCGACCCTAGGGGACCGGTGTTCCGGCCAGGGAGAAGTGCAGCTTTCGTGCCATGGAGGCTCACGGCCCGGAGCGGGCATCCGGCGGCTGTGGGTGGCGGGATCCGGCTCCCGCAGCACCAAAGCGGCGCGCCCGGCCAGGGCGGGCGCCCACCGATGGTGCGCCCGCGGGGCTGTCAGGGGCCTAGCCGTTCCGGCCGCGAATGCTGGCGAGGCGCCCGTCTTCCTCGGCTTCACTGAGCGCACGCGCGAACTGATCGTACTGGCTGCGGGCCCAGTCCGGCACGGCGGCGGCCGGCATGGGCCGGCTGATGAAATACCCTTGTGCCTGATCGCAGCCCAGGCGCAGGAGCGATGCCCAGACTTCGGGCGTCTCGACCCCTTCGGCGACGACCTTCAGCCCGAGGCTGTGGCCCAGTTCGATCGTGGTGCGCACGATGGCCAGGTTGCTGGCCGTGCGATCCAGGTTCAGGACGAAGGCGCGGTCGATCTTCAGCTCATCGACGGGCAGCGCATGCAGCTGCGCCAGGCTGGAATGGCCGGTGCCGAAATCATCGATCGCGAAGCGTACGCCCGCCGTGCGCAGCTGCTGCATCACCTGCGCGGCCAGTTGCGGCTCGCGCATGATCGCACTCTCGGTGACCTCCAGCAGCAGGCGCGTCGCGGGCGCCTGGTGCTCGCGCAGCAGCGCCAGCACACGCGAGGGCAGGCCGCCGTCGGCAAAGTCCGCCGCCGAGAGGTTCACGGCGACATCCAGATCCAGGCCGGCGCGCTGCCACAGGCCGAGCTGCGCGATCGCCGCTCCCAGCACCCAGCGCGACAGGTCCGGCAGCACCGAGGCCCGCTCCGCCAGCGGTATGAATTCCGCGGGCGAGATGCTCCCGAGCGTCGGATGCGACCAGCGCAGCAGCGCCTCGAGGCCGACCGCGACGCGATCGGTCATGTTGACCAGCGGCTGGTAGTGCAGCGAGAGGCCGTCGCTGGTCAGCGCCCGGCGCAGCTCCGCGACCAGCAGCACCCGCCGGCGATGCTCGGCATCGTGCGCGAGCTGATAGACCACGCCGATCGTGGACAGCTCCTTGGCCTGCAGCAGGGCCACGTCCGCCTGGCGCAGCAGCTGCTCGACCGCGGCGCGCGGCTCGCGCCACTCGCTGATACCCGCACGTATGTCGACGCTCAGGCGCAGGTCCCCGAGATCGACGCCACGGCGCAGTTCATCGGCCATCACCAGGATGCGGTGGAGCAGTTCAGTGTCGTGCAGCCCGGCGACCACGACGAACTGGTCGGCGCCGACTCGCGCACAGGGCAGCTGCGCACCGCCGAACTGGCTGAGCCGCGCGGCCAGCGCCTGCAGCAGCTGATCGCCCGCCTGGTGGCCGACCGAGGCATTGATATCCCGGAAGCGGTGCACGTCGAGCAGCGCCACGCTGCAGGCGCCCTGGTGCTCCAGCGCCGCCAGCCGTTCGCGCAGGCCCTCGCGATTGAGGAGCGTGGTGAGCGTGTCGTGCGTGGCCTGGCGCAGGATGCGCGCCTCGCGCTCGCGTATGCCCTCCTGCATCGAATTGAAAGTGCCGGCGAGCTGCTGGAATTCCTCGGCGCCCTGGACCTGGATGTGATCGGAGTAATTGCCGCGCTCGATCTGGCTCGCGGCATTGACCAGGACGCCCAGCGGCCGCACGGCACTGCGGCCGGTGAGCCAGGCGACGATGATCGCGCCGAGCAGCGCCGCGCCGCCGATGAGCAGCAGGGCAAAGCGGATATCGCGGAACTGCGCCATGGCCGCGACCTGGGAGCGCTGCACCACCAGCTCCAGGCCGCCGACCTGGGAGCGGAGCGGTGCGCTCAGCGTGAGGAACTCCTGGTCGTTGAGCAGCATCAGCGCGGGTGCACTGGCGCCGGGCCGGTGCAGGCTGAGCGCCGCGAGTTCCCCGGCCATGGCCGGTTCGAGCGTCGAGGTGTAGCCGTTGAAAGCGCCCGGTTCGTGGTAGATGAAACTCACCTCGGTGCCGCCGAGGGCGGCGAGCTTCTCGGCAAGCCCCTGGTCCAGCTCGAAGCCGAGCGCGACCCAGGCGATGATTTCAGGTGCGCGGAGCGGTGCGAACACGATCTGATACGGACGGCCGCCGACGACCGCGAAGGGCGCCGTAACGCCCGGGTCCGGCAGCCGCAGTCCGGCACGCGCCTGCTGCGTGCCGCCGCCGACGTGCTGGTCGCGGACTTCGCCTTCCGTGAGGTGATCGCGACCAAAGACAAGGCCACGATTCAATCGGCGCTGAACAATCACGCCGGCCGCGTC
>DASWFL010000099.1:0-5414 GCA_036394255.1 Steroidobacteraceae bacterium | reverse complement strand
CCACCCGGTACCTGTGGCCCGACGTACGCGACAAGCGGGCGGCGGTGATACTCAATAAAGCCCGCTTGCAGGGCGCGGCAGACCGCCTTCCCTACCGCGTCATTGCCACACCGATTGAGAGGCGGAGTTCGGTTGTCGGGGTACTTGTCGCCTGTCGCCCCGCCGAAGGTGAACGGTTGGGACTGCGTGACAAACGGCTCAACGCGAAGCTCGCGGGCCGTCTCCTTGAGATCATCGAAGCGGGCTACGATGAAACCACGGGGCTGCTGAACCGCCAGGCGTTCGAGGCGGCGATCGTTCGGCGCCTGTCGGCCAGGCCGCAAATCGTGCGGTGCCTGGTTTATTGCGACCTCGACCAGTTGCACGTGATCAACGATCTGTTTGGCTTTGAGTGCGGTGATCGGGTGCTGCGTGGCGTTGCGCGCTGCTGGGAGCGCTCGGAGATGCCCAGCGGAAGCCTGGTCAGCCGGCTCGCGGGAGATCGCTTCGTCGCGCTGCTCGAGAACTGCACGCTCAACCAGGCCCGCGGCTGGGCAGAGCGGCTGCGCAAGACCATTGAGCACGGGCCGGCGCTCGCAGCCGGTGCCGGCGTGCAGATCACGGCGAGCATCGGTGTAGTCGCGATGACCGAGGGCTCTACCCTTGACCATGGACTCGCTGCGGCTGAAACGGCCTGCAAGGCGGCGAAGGACCGCGGACGAAATCGCGTCGAACTGTTCGCCGACTCCGACCAGAGCCTCATGCGCCGATTCGACGACATGGGTGTGTTTCGCAGGATCGTCGAGGCGCTGGGCGCCGGCGCCTTCACGCTGCTCGCGCAACCCATTGTGCCTCTCAGGAGCCGTAACCGCGCCACGTCCTACGAACTGCTGGTGCGCATGAACGATGCGGACGGCAGCGCGCTCGCTCCCGACATGTTCTTCTCGGCTGCCACCCGCTACCAGCTGCTCCCCAAACTCGACCGTTGGGTGCTTAATGAGACTTTGAAGCAACTGCAGCCTTACGCCGCGCTGCTGGCCGCCTGGAATCTCTCCTTTGCCGTCAATATTTCGGGGCAATCACTGGGAGATGCCGAGTTCGCCGACTTCGCCCGCTCGACCCTGAAAGCCTCTGGTATCGACCCGCAATGGATCACGCTGGAAATCACGGAAAGTGCTGCAATTGGCAACCTGGAGGTCGCCAAGCGCTTTATCTCACGCATGACCGCGCTGGGATGCCGCTTTGCGCTCGACGATTTTGGGACGGGGCTGTCTTCACTCGCCTACCTCAAGGAACTGGCGGTCTCCAGCATCAAGATCGATGGCGTCTTCGTCCGCGATCTGCTCAGCAGTTCGCGCTCCGTAGCCTTGATCGAGGCGGTCATGAGGATTGCGCGTGAACTCAGGCTGGAGACCGTGGCCGAGTACGTTGAATCCCAGGCGGTATGCGAGCGACTGATGGCCTTCGGCGTGACGCACGGCCAGGGTTATGCCTTCGGCCGACCTCAACCACTCGGGGCCCTGCTCGCCTCGCTCGCGGCCGGGCATCAAGCGGACCTGGACCTGCGCCAGCAAGCCGCGAGTTGACGTCCGGGTCTCGATTCCTTCGCGGTGACATGGCAGAGAGCCGCCTGCTCTCCCTGCCAACGCCAACGCCAACCTCAATGCTGGTGCGACGCATGTCATCAGATCGCGCCCGTTCGAGCTGCAAACCGAAATAGCGCCCTTTTCGTAACGCGCGACCGGAGCGCCCGATTCACGCACCGGGTGACCTGCGGCCCGAACGAACTGGTCGGTTCGCACACTCTGTCGCCGGCCCACGCGCCGGCGCACCTTCTACTCGCCCGCGGCTGCGAGCAGCCCGTGTTGGATACTGTAGGGGCACTCCTACATCAGGGAGCGAATTCATGAACACTGAATCGTGGCAGACTGGGCCAGGACCAAATCCGAAATGGAGTGCATCATGCGAATCGCAGCTGTTGCATCACTTCTGCTGCTGACCGCAACGGTCCCGGCGACCGCTCAGGTGAGCATTAGCATCAGCATCGGGTCTTACCCGAATCTCATGGTCGTGCCCGGCTATCCGGTCTACTACGCGCCCAATGTCGGCGCCAATTTCTTCTTCTACGACGGAAATTACTGGGTGTACCAGGACGATGGCTGGTACTCGAGTATCTGGTACGACGGCCCCTGGGAGTTGGTCGACCCCATGTTCGTCCCCATCTTTGTCCTGCAGGTTCCAGTGCGTTATTACCGGCAGCCACCGCAATATTTCAGGGGCTGGCAGCCCGACCGCGCACCGCGCTGGAATGATCATTGGGGTCGTGCCTGGGCCGAGCGCCGCAGCGACTGGGATCGGCCGCAGCGCGCGGGGAGTGTGGCCCCTGCCCCACGCCCGGATTATCAGCGCCGCTACTCCGGAAGGGACTATCCACGCGGCGACGAGCAGCGAGCCTTGCAGCAGCAGTACTATCACTACCATCCCCAGAATGCCGCCGCCCGCACGGATTCCGGGAGGCGGCCGGAAGAACGCCGTTCCGAGGCCGCGCGGCCGAGCGACCGGGGGCGGCCGAGTCACCCGATGGACCAGGCCGACCGTCCTCAGCCGCGCCCGACTCCCCGACCGGTCTACGAGCAGCGGCCGCGTCCTGCGCCCCAGCAGGAGCAGGAGCGGCGGCAGCGCCCGCCTCCCCTGCAGGAGCAGCAGCGCGCTCCCCTCGTGCGCGAATCCGATCATGCCGACAAGGCCAAAAATCGGGAAAAGGGCAACAACGAGGACAAGGCTCACTCGAGCGACCGGGGTCGCTGAGGACGGCGACTACCGGTCCGTTTTCGGACTCAGCGCTCCGAAGTAGCGCGGCATGCCGTCATGGGAGCAGCCAAGCTCCGGTGCTGGGCCTAAGGGGCGTCCGCCTCACTGAGGCGGCGAGCGTCCTGAAGGCTCGCCATCTGATCCACTGGCGCGCGGCAAGTTAGGGATTCTGCACTTGCAGGGCCGCAAACAAGCCGCCCGCCCGTGCTGCCAGATCGTCCATGGCGTATTCACTCACGCCCGGCCCCTACCGGGCAGCTGCCCTCCTGGCAGTTGGCCGACCCGTCTGGCGGATGTACACTGTCCGCGCCAAGGAACTAAATGCGGCGCCAATGTATAAGGCGAATCGCGATGGCGATCACCGCAAGCACCGGCAGCACATGGATGAATCCGCCCGTGGTGTAGGACCAAACGAGTCCCAGGACCCACAGAATCAAAAGGACCACAGCGATTGTTTCAGGCGTGTCCAGCTACTCCGGTTTCCGGCTCGCAGCGAACCGGATGGTCATCACCGTTTCTGCTTTGGCGGCATTGATCTGCGCGGCATCTCACACAGGAGCGTATCGCCTTTGTTCCTTGCCGAACGGAGTGTCACCCGCATTGGCGGCAATTTCGTGCGCAGCCACTCTCCCACCCTGAACTCGGGCATTCGCCCGCCAGGAGTCTTGGTCGCTTTAATCCCATGGCGAGTGCGGCCAGGACAGCTCAGACCTCGTGCGCTGCCGCGCGCAATGGCAGCGGCGGGACTCTTGGGGGGGCTTTGCGGCATGCTCTGGCCCCGCGGCGAACTCTGCGTGGGACGACGAACAAACAGCCTTTTCTCGCCCGGACCACGCTTGCGCGAACGGGGCTTTCTCTCCGCGTCCACCAGTGTCAGGATTTCATCATGAAACAGCAATCATCTGCCGCCGAACCAGCCGTCACGGATGCCGGCATGGAATCGGCAGCCTCCAACGGCACTACCGACAATACGGCGCAATCGGGCGTGGCACGCGAGTTTCAGGCCCTACTGAGCGACGTCGAGGATCTGATCTTATCGGCGACCTCGCTGACGGGCGAAGACCTGGTCAGTGCCAAAGAGAAGCTGAGCGCGCATATCAGCTCCGCCAGAGCTTCCATCGACAAGGTTGGTGGCACGGTTGCCGATCAGGTCCGCAGCGGCGCCATGGCCACGGACAGCTATGTGCGCAAGCAGCCGTGGCAGGCCGTTGGGATCGGTGCGGTAGCAGGTGCGCTAATCGGCTATCTACTAGGTCGTCGCGATTCCTGAAGGACTGACTGGCTATGCGCAACTCCACGCAACCTACAGCGACGACGGCCGCCAGTACCAGCATCCATGCGGTATCGATTAAAACGACCGGGGTATTGCGCATACTGCGCACCGCGGGCGGAGCCCTGCTGCTACAGGCCGCCCTGCATGGCCAGCTGCTTCGAGTCGAGTGGGCGGAAGAAAAATCCCGCCTGCTGAAGTTGGTGATGGCGACCCTGCTGGGATTCGTCTGCCTGCTGGGCCTGCTGGCGGCCCTTGGAGTGCTGCTGCTGGCACTTTACTGGGACACGCCGTACCGCATCCTGGCGGTGTCAGTCTTGATGGCCTTTTACGGACTTGGAATGGCGCTGGCATGGCGTCTGTTCAGTTCGCAGGCGGCGCTCGCCAGCTGCAGCTTTGCGGCTTCCCGTAGCGAGCTGGCCGCGGATCTGGAACTGCTTCGAAGTCAGTTATGAGCTCCGCCGCGGAACAATCACTGGATGCGCAGCGCCAGGAGCTGCGCGCGCGTCTCCAGGCCCAGCGCCGGGTGATCGCAGAGCAACTCGGCAACGGCTCCCACGCGCTCGGGAAGTTTCCGCGCAGCATCACGATGCGTCTGCTGACACAACGCCCGCAATTGATTATCAAAGTCCTCGGCAGCCTTGTGAGCCTGCTCCGGCTGCGATAGCGGCCGCCGCGCAGCGCACTCTGCTGCCATCGCCAGCGATCTTAGGTGTGCGCTTAGGACCTGCGTGCGGGCGCGGCAGTGAGCGGAGTCTGTTCGGTCGCTCACTGTAGCTGCTGGGTGCGCGAGCGCACTGCGCCGGGGCGGCAGAGCCTGTGCCTGGGCCGCCCTATTCTCCGGTATTGACCAGTGTTAGTTTTCCTTAACCCACCGTCATTTTATGCGTTTGTTGAAATTGCGGGCGTGGTGCAGTGTGGCCCATCGAAGAAATACACAGGAGTGCACGCATCATGAATCTCAACCACGTCATCGCCCGCTTTACCCAGCTAACACTGGCAATCGCCTTCGTGGTCGCCGAAGCGGTGATCTTCAACATTGGCGCCGCCTAGGTTCCAGGAGTCAGTCATGTCAAAGCAGCTACCACGCACCGCACGCCCGGCCCACGCGCTCAATCGCTCCAAGGCGCTTCCACTGTCCCGACTGAGGCGCGCGGGCCGCGCCCTCAGGCTCGCCACGGCACTGTTGGACTTCGGCGCTCAGTTTGCCCCGCTCGGCGACAACAGGGTGCTCCTGACGGATCTCGCCGTGCGCGCACGCGCGGCGCGGGACTACGGCGCCTAGCGATGGTCCGGGTCGAGCCGCTTGGCGAGCTGCGCGCGCAGCCTCGAGGCGTCTTCTGTCGAGAGTCGG
>DASWFL010000098.1:0-7233 GCA_036394255.1 Steroidobacteraceae bacterium | reverse complement strand
TGGTTGCCTGGCGCGAGGCCGGCCAGATCACGGCGCCGCAGGGCTTTTCGATTTTCAACTACGATTACCCGGCAGCCACGCGGGCGTATGCGGTGGATGCCGCCAGCGGATTGCTGCACAGTTGGGACATTGTCACGCCGCCGTCGGCCGGCCTGTACTCCGAGGTTGGCACGCCGATCGACGCCACGGTGGCGAACCAGGCCTATGGCTACGGTTTGTTCGCCGCACGCAGCCTGTCTGGGCGAAGCAACTTTGTGGCCGGCACCTTTGGCATTGCCGTCATTCCGGAATACTGACGCGAGCGCCTTACCAGCCTCGACTCTCGGCACGCGGCGGGTCATGCCTTGCCATGGCCAGCCAATCACGAAGATCTACGATTTGGCCAAAGGTCGGACCACTTCCCGGCGCCCTGGTTACGGCGGCCGAGCGGGAGCGCCAGCCGGGATCGAGCAAGACTCACGCGCTGGTGCGGGTGCTACGCCAGGCAGGCATCGCAGGTGCACGATCGAATTGGTGGCTAGGGTGGGACTCGAACCC
Organism: Steroidobacteraceae bacterium; assembly: GCA_036394255.1. GTDB lineage: Bacteria > Pseudomonadota > Gammaproteobacteria > Steroidobacterales > Steroidobacteraceae > FEN-1191. Next base: position 6,696 of record DASWFL010000098.1, on the reverse strand, counting down.
ACGACCTCGGCATTATGAGTGCCACGCTCTAACCAGCTGAGCTACCTAGCCTTATGACTCCCGAAAGGTGGCGGATTCTCACGGCCCACCTGCGCCTCGTCAAGCTTGAGGCGCAGCCAGTGCACCACTTCGAACTTGACAATAATAGTGGTGATGCCGTCGAGAAAATGCAACGGCGACAATAATGTAAAATTCACTTGGTTCGCAGGGCCAATAGGTGCCACCATCGCGGCCCAGATTGCCACCTGCGGCGCTGAGCCGCCGCCCGAACGTGGCCACCCCAAGACTCAGGAGTGATGCAAACCAGATGGCCCGTCCGGCTGCAAAGCTGAGCCTTACAGACACCTTCACCCGCTTGCTGCGGCTGGATCTGGGCGTGGGATCGCCGCGACTGAGTCTCGAGCGGCTCATGGAGGAATCCGATACCCAGCTCGCGCAGGCCGCGCGCACCGGCCTACCCGAACAACAGCGCATCGCCAGCCAGATACTCGGCAACCCGCAGGACTACCGGCGCTGGGAGAGCGAGCACACGCGCCTGATGAAAGCCGTGGCCAGTACGGCGCGCGCCGGCCGGCAGGTACGGGCGCTGCTATCGGCCGCGTTTTCGCTTACCCATCGCAAGGCGCTGTTCGAGTACCTGCGCGATCATCGCCTGCGCGGTGACGCTCGTCGCCGCCTGTTACAACACTTCCACGGCCAAAGCAGCTACTCGCACGCCTTGATCGCAGAACACGCCAATTACCTGCGCAGCGCCGCCAGCCTGATCTGTGCCGAGCGCATAGGCAGCAGCCTGCTCGCCCACCAGGCCTTTGGTGAACCCCTGCGCGACTATGAGCGCCGCTACGAGGAATACTTCAGCGGCTACTGCCTGAGCATATTGAAATCGCGCGACAACGACGAGGGCGACGACACCCGTGCCATGCTGACGCTGCTCAAGCAGGAGGTGCTGGCGCTGCGTACGCGGATGATGGCGATGCCGGCGAGCGGGGCGGCCAGTCGTAGCTAGACCCCCTGGGGCTTTTGCCGCGCGGGTCGAGCGATTTTAGCAAGTCGCCGCCACAACGGCCGGCGTCCGGCGCGCCGTTGGACGACGAAGGTGTTTGAGATGGAATGGCCCCGCCCGATCCAACCATCCTCCCGGACCTCCAGCACCCGGCATTGCCCGGCAGAGATGAGGGAAAAAACGACGTCCTGTGGAATGCAGTGCATTTCCATATCGAGCCTTGGCAGGTGCGCCAGATACTCCTTGATTCGAAAGGAGTAACCGCGCTGGTAGGTCGGCACTTGAAATACTGCGATGCCACCGGGACGCAATGAGCTCAGCGCGGCGCCGATCAATTCTCGAATGATGGGCGGGGGGTTGTGCTGGAAGACGATGTAGGAACAGAAGAAATCGCATTCCTCGAGATTTTCAATGCCGGGATCAGCGGAGCACAGGTGGAAGTCGACATTGTGGATCCCGGTTTCTGCGGCACGCCGCCCCGCCAGCTCGAGGTGGTTCGCCGAAATGTCGTACCCGTGCACTTTCTTGAAGGCCTTTGCCAGCGCGAGCGTCATGCGGCCGAGCCCGCAGCCGTATTCGACGCAGACTTTCGATTCCAGATCTGAAAACCCATAGCGCCTGAGTACCGCGGTGATTGTGGCAACGCCTGCGCCACCGCTGGCGTAGAAGCGCTCAATGGACTCGGGGTTAATGGATTCCGGAAGGAATTCCTGTGTGGTCAGAACGGAATAATGAGGACGGACCCGCCCCAGATGCGTCCAGGCCGCGCGGATCCCCTGCATGAGCAACGGTAATTCGGCGGCAGTGGCGGCGATGTCTATATCCATTTCCGGCCGATCCAGCGGCACAAAATCAGGGGGTGCCAGCTTCTGGCGATGCTCCTGGGAATTGATAAACCTGGATACCAGTGCGCGGAAGTCCTTCACCGACGACAGATGCGATTGGATAGCTGCCGCAGATTCGGGGGACCTACCCAGGATTTCGCGGTAGCACCAGACCACATCTTCTTCCTGTATCGTCGTGCCCTGCATAGCGGTGCCTCCGTCAGATTCTGGATAGTTGATTTGAATCAACTAGTTGCAATGTATTGTGCCCTGTCCTGCAGCGCCCGCGAAGGGTGAGCCGTCTTCAGACGTTGAAGAGAAAGTGCATGACGTCACCTTCGCGGACGACGTACTCCTTGCCTTCACGCTGCAGCTTGCCCGCCGCGCGCGCCCCCGCTTCTCCCCGGTAGCGCACGAAATCCTCGTACGAGATCACCTCGGCGCGGATGAATCCGTGCTCGAAGTCGGTGTGGATGACCCCGGCGGCCTGCGGCGCCGTGCTGCCGCGGCGCACCGTCCAGGCGCGCACCTCCTTGGGACCCGCAGTGAAGTAGGTCTGCAGGCCCAGCAGTTCGTAACCGGCACGGATGACGCGATTCAGGCCCGGTTCGGCCAGCCCCAGGTCCTTGAGGAATTCGGCCCGCTCGGCCTCCTCGAGCTGCGAGATCTCAGCCTCGATCGCCGCGCACACCGGCACCACCGTCGCCCCTTCGGCGCGCGCTCGCACGCGCAGCGAGGCGAGGTAGGCATTGTCCTGCCTCAGCGCGGCTTCATCGACGTTGGCCACGTACATCACCGGCTTGCCGGTGAGCAATTGCAGCTCGCGCAGTTCGCGGCCGTCTTCCGCCGTCAGCGGCACGAGGCGCGCTGCCGTGCCGGAATCAAGCGCGTCGCGCACCCGGGCATAGATCTCGTGACGGCGCGCGGCCTCCTTGTCGCCGCTCTTCAGCGCCTTGGCGGCGCGTTCCACCGCCTTGTCGATGACCGCCAGATCGGCGAGCGCCAGCTCCGTGTTGATGACTTCGATGTCTTCGAGCGGATCGATCCGGCCGGCGACGTGCACGATGTCCTCGTGATCGAAGCAGCGCACCACGTGGGCAATGGCGTCGGTCTCGCGGATGTGCGCCAGGAACTTATTGCCCAGCCCTTCACCCTGCGAGGCGCCGGCCACCAGGCCGGCGATATCGACGAACTCCACCGCCGCAGGCACGGTCTTTTCCGGGTGCGCAATCCCGGCCAGCACGTCCAGCCGCGCGTCGGGCACCGCGACGATGCCCACGTTCGGGTCGATGGTGCAGAACGGATAGTTCTCCGCCGCGATCTGCGCGCGTGTCAGCGCATTGAACAGCGTGGACTTGCCCACGTTCGGCAGGCCGACGATGCCGCACTTCAGGCTCACTGGTCCGCCTGCGGATCGCCCGGCGCGTCCGCTTCCTCGCGGGTGTGCAGGCGGGTCATCGCCTTCTGCGCGCCTTCGCGCAGCAGCTCGGGCAGCGCCGCCCAGGCGCGTGTGAGCGCGGCGTCGATCAGCTTCTGTTCGGCGGCCGTCGCGCGATCGAGCACGGCGTCGATCACCTGGTCCTTGGAACCCGGGTGACCCACACCGATGCGTAGTCGCCAGAAGTCCGCGCCCAGATGCGCGATCACGTCGCGCACGCCGTTGTGCCCACCGTGGCCGCCGCCCTGCTTGAGGCGCACCACGCCGGGCAGCAGGTCGATTTCATCGTGTGCCACCAGGATCTGCCCCGCATCGATGCGCTGGAACGCCGCCAGCGACTGCACCGCGGCGCCACTGCGATTCATGAAAGTGGTCGGCTTCATCAGCCACAACTCGCATTCAGCAATACGTACGCGCGCCACCTGCGCCTGGTGGCGGGATTCGCGCCGCCACGCCGCACCGCCCGCGCGTGCCAGCTCGTCCACGAACCAGCAACCCGCGTTGTGGCGCGTACGGGCGTACTCGGCACCGGGGTTACCCAGACCGACGACGAGCTTGAGTTGTGGATCAGTCATGCTGGACAGCTGGCAACGCCGCTACCGATGGGTTCACGGCGTTCCCGACCGCGGACGATGAGGCGAGGGCGTGCTGGCCCGATGCGCTGCCAGCACGGCCCATCGCGCGGCTACTTCTTGGCTTCCTTCTTCGGGGCCTCTTTCTTCCCCTCCTCCTTCTTCGCCTCGGCCCCTGGGGCGGCTGGAGCCGCTCCCGGCGCCGCTCCCGTCGCCACCGCACCCTCGACCGGCGCGGCCGCGGCAGCTGCTGCGGCCTCCACCGCCTCCGGCTCGGGCTCCGCGACACGCGGCGCATGGATCGAGACCACCGGCGGATTAGCGCCGTGTGCCAGCGCCGAGATGGCCACGCCCGGCGGCACCTTGATGTCGCTCACGTACAGGGTGTCGTTGAGGCTCATGCCCGACAGATCGAGTTCGATGTACTCGGGCAGGTCCTTCGGCAGGCAGACCACTTCCATGTCGGCCATGTGGTGCGAGACCACGCCGCCCTGGGTCTTGATGCCCGGCGCTGCGGCCTCGCCCTTGAAATGGATCGGCAGGTGCAGGCGGATCTTCTCGTTCTCGAGCACGCGCTGCAGGTCGACGTGCACGACTGCATTGCGCGCGGGGTGCATCTGCACGTCCTTGACGATGACGGGCTGCTGCTGGGCCCCGACCCGGACGTTGATGATCGAGGAGTAGAACTTCTCGTCGCTCACCAGCGCCAGCAGTTTGTGATGCTCGAGCGCGAGCCGCGTCGGCTCGGCGTGAGCGCCGTAGAGGATTGCGGGAACCTTGCCGGAATGACGCAGGCGGCGGCTCGCACCCTTGCCCTGGTCATTACGCGGTTCCGCGCTGAGTTCGAAAGCAATACGCATTTAAATGCTCCTTGAAGTTACAACCACGGGCCGGCACCGCGACCAGTGCCCGCCCACCTGAAAATCCTTCCCTAGTCGATGTACAGCGAGCTGACCGACTCTTCGTCGCGGATGCGGCGAATGGTCTCGGCCAGGAGCGCCGCGACTGACAACTGGCGAATCCGTGCGCACTGGCGTGCCGCCTCGCTGAGCGGAATCGTGTCGGTCACCACCAGCTCGTCCAGCGCGGAGCCCGCGATGCGCTCGACCGCGTTGCCCGACAGCACGGCGTGCGTGATATAGGCGACGACGCGCTCGGCGCCCTCTTCCTTCAGGGCCTGTGCAGCGAGGCACAGCGTGCCGGCGGTGTCGACCATGTCGTCGATCAGCACGCAACTCCTGCCACTGACTTCACCGATGATGTTCATCACCTTCGATTCATTCGGCCGCGGACGCCGCTTGTCGATGATCGCCAGCTCCGCGTCGTCGAGCCGCTTGGCGAAGGCGCGGGCGCGCACCACGCCGCCAACATCCGGCGAGACCACGACCACGTTCGGATAGGCCTTGCGCCACACGTCGCCGAGCAGCACCGGGGAGCCGAAGACGTTATCGACCGGAACGCCGAAGAATCCCTGGATCTGCTCGGCGTGCAGGTCGAGTGTCAGCACGCGCTGCACACCCGCACCGCAGATCATGTCGGCGACCAGCTTCGCCGTGATCGCCGCGCGTGTCGCCCGCGGCCGCCGGTCCTGGCGCGAGTAGCCGAAATACGGCACCACCGCGGTGATGCTGCCGGCCGAGGCACGCCGGCAGGCATCGGCCATCACCAGCAGCTCCATCAGATTCTCGTTGACCGGGGGGCAAGTCGACTGCAGCAGGAACACGTCGCGGCCGCGCACGTTTTCCATCAGCTCGACGTTGACCTCGCCGTCGCTGAAGCGGCCCACGGAGGCGCGCCCGATGGGCAGCATCAGGTGCCGGGCGATGTCGTGGGCCAGCCCCGGATTGGCGTTGCCCGCTAACAGCGTGATCGACTGCGAATCCACTCTTGCTACGTCCCTCTGTTCGATCTGGCTGGGGTGGAAGGATTCGAACCTCCGAATGGCGGGATCAAAACCCGCTGCCTTACCACTTGGCGACACCCCAAGAAATTGGGCGGTGGTCCGCACCCGGTGAGCTCACGCGCCCTCGCCGAGCGCTGCCGTCAGCGGCGAGCGATTCACGCCTCGCGCCACAAAACTTCTCCATTCCTCCGGCACTCGCGCGGCGACGCGCTCGGCGTCTGCGGCGCGTCCAAACGCCGTGTACACACACGAACCCGTGCCGCTCAGGCGCGCCACCCCGGTTGCGCGCGCCGTCAACCATTTGAGCGCGGCATCGATCGCCGGGTACCTCTGGCGTACCACGGGCTCGAAATCGTTGCGCGTCCCGGCCGCTGAAAAGGCGCGTATTGTGATGAGGGGGGAATTTCGTGTCAATTCAGGGGCCTGGAATATTTCGGCGGTAGGGACCGCGACCCCGGGATACACGATCAGATACCAGGCTTCCGGGACCTCCAGGGGCGTCAGCTGCTCCCCGCGCCCCTGCGCCCAAGCCGATGAACCGCGTACGAAAACTGGCACATCGGCGCCCAGGGTGAGCCCCAGCTCCGCCAGTGCGTCGACGGTCCAGCCCGTGTCCCACAGCCGGTTCAGCACCCGCAGCACCGTGGCAGCATCGGAACTGGCGCCCCCGAGGCCCCCGCCGGGCGGGATACGTTTGCGGACCCGTATACGCGCGCCGTAGCCTACCCCGCTGGCCGCCTGCAGGGCGAGTGCCGCACGTACAGCCAGATCCTGCTCGGGCGGAATGGCGGACAGGCCCTCGATGCGCGCGACGTGCGGCTCCGGGGTCACCTCGATGGCGATGTCATCGCCCCAGTCGAGGAGTTGAAACCAGGTCTGCAGATCGTGGTAACCGTCCGTGCGACGGCCCGTGATGTGCAGGAACAGATTGAGTTTCGCCGGCGCCGGCCACCACC
>DASWFL010000097.1:0-4363 GCA_036394255.1 Steroidobacteraceae bacterium | reverse complement strand
GTCCTTGACCAGGGGCAGGTTGCCGAACAGGAATCCGCCGCACAGGAACAGCGTCACCCAGGCGCAGCCGCCCAGCACGTTGTAGAGCTGGAAACGCGCCACGCTCATGCGGGCGATGCCGGCGCTGAAGGGCATGAAGGTGCGCACGATCGGCACGAAACGCGACAGCGCGATCGCCAGCGCGCCGTGCCGGCGGAAGAACTCGGCCGCACGCTGCAGATGCTCGAGCCGGAACAGGCGGTGCCGGCCGTTGTAGGCGCGCGGGCCGACGGCGCGCCCGATCAGGTAGTTGGTGGTGTTGCCGGCGATCGCGGCGACGCCGAGCAGCAGCAGGAGCCACGGCAGCCGCAGCGTCCGGCTCGCGTCGGCCGCCGCCAGCGCGCCCGCGCCGAACAGCAGCGAATCTCCGGGCAGGAAGGGCGTGATCACGAGCCCTGTCTCGGCGAATATGACCAGGAACAGGATGGCGTAGAGCCACAGGTCGTAGCGCGCGAGCAGCTCGACCAGATGGCGGTCGAGATGCAGCAGCAGGTCGGAGAGAAACTGCAGGGCCGGCATTAGGGCCTGTACACAGGCCCTAGGACCGGCGTGCCGAGCGGTGCAGAGACCGGGCGCTCGCACCGCCGCGCAGCTCCGCCAGCGCCGCGGCCACCTGCGTGTCGCGCCGCGCCAGCGTGGGCGCGCTGTCCGGCGCATCGGGAGCCGCCGGCGCCGTCTCCACGTCGTGCAATACCACGTCGGGCGTGATGCCGATGCCGTTGATCGAGGCACCCGAAGGGGTGAAGTAGCGCGAGGTCGTGAGCTTGAGCGCCGCGCCGGTCGACAGCGGCATGATGGTCTGCACCGTGCCCTTGCCGTAGGTCCTGCGGCCCACCAGCGTCGCACGTCCGTTCTGGCTCAGGGCTGCGGCCAGGATCTCGGCCGCCGAAGCGGAGCTGCCGTTGACCAGCACCACGATGGGCACGCCCGCGGCGAGATCGCCCGGCGTCGCCTCCATGCGGAAGCGCGCCTCGCGCAGGCGTCCTTCGGCGCTCACGATCGTGCCGGACTCGAGGAAATCATCGGCGACCGCGGTGGCGGCCTCGAGCACACCGCCCGGATTGTTGCGCAGGTCGATGACCAGGCCGCGCAGCGGGCCGCGGGCCGCGGCGTCGAGCCGCGGCATCGCCGCGTCCACTTCGCTGGCCGTGCCGTCGGTGAATTCGTTGATGCGCAGATACCCGATGCCGGGCGCGACCAGTTCGGCGGCGATGCTCGGCAGCTCGACCAGCGAGCGCCGCAGGCGGAACTCCAGCGTCGCGGGTACCTGCGCGCGCCGCACCGAGAGGCGCACTTCGCTCCCGGGCTGGCCGCGCAGCTGCGTGGTCGCGGCATCGATGTTCGCCGCACTCACCGCCAGATCGTCGATGCGGATGATCAGATCGTCGACCTTGAGACCGGCGTGCACCGCCGGCGATTCGGGCAGGCAGCGCACGACGCGCACGCCGTCGGCGACGCCGTTGACCTCGACACCGACGCCCGCGTAGGAGCCGCTGGTGGCGGTTTGCAGCGCGGCATAATCGCCGGGTTCAAGGAGCGAGGAATGCTCATCCAGGGATTCGACCAGGCCGTGCACCGCCTGGCGCATCAGCTGGTGATCGTCGACCGGGTCGACATAGCTCTCGCGCACGCGCTGCAGCACTTCGGCGAGCAGGCGGGCGTCCTGCCAGGGCACCGCATCGCCCTGGCCATAGGGTGCCGACACGGCCTCTACGGGCGCGGTGCCCCGATCGGCGAACACCCTGCCGGCCACGGACAGGGCGAAACCGGCGACCACTCCCGTGCCCAGCGTCAGCAGCAGACGTGAATTGGGGCCCATGGGTGCCGGATATTACACCGCCAGGGCGTCTGGCGGCGGCTCCGCCGGAATGCCCTGTGCCGCGGTTTCGTGCAGCGCGGCATAAAAGGGGAGATGCTCGAGTACCTCGTCGATGGGCACGGGCCGGCCAATGGCGAATCCCTGCCCGTAGTCCACGCCCAGGCGCGCGATCCGGTGCCGGATCTCCTCCGTTTCGACATATTCCGCCACCGTGATCAGCGACATCGCGCGCGCCAGCTGCGCGATGGCCTGGATCGTCGATTCCGCCTTCGCGTCCGTGAGCACATCGCGCACGAAGCTGCCGTCGATCTTCAGCATGGATATCGGCAGTGAGCGCAGATAGGCGAGTGAGCTGAGGCCCGTGCCGAAATCATCGAGCGCGATGCCGCAGCCGAGCTTGCGGAGCTGGCGCATCAGCGCCTCGGTGTGCACCAGATTGCCCACCGCGGCGCTCTCGGTCAGCTCGAAGCACAGGGCCGCCGGATCGATGCCGCTCGCGGCGATCTCGGCCGTCAGGAATTTCGTGAAGTCGTTGTCCTTGAGCGATTGACCGGAACAGTTGATCGTGAACACCACGCCGCCGCCGGCCAGGAGCGCGGCGTGCGGCTGGAGCTGTCGCATCGCGGCGGCGACCACCCAGCGGTCGATCTCCGGCATCAGCTGGTAGCGCAGCGCCGCGGACATGAAATGATCCGGGCCGACCGTCTGCCCGTCGGTGTCGCGCATGCGCAGCAGAATCTCGAAATGCGGCTGGCGGTGCACTTCACCCAGCGGCAGCAGCAGCTGCGCGTACAGGTGCAGGCGGTTCTCGGTGATCGCGGCACGCAGGTTGGTGATGACATTGATGTCGGTGAAACGGCGGACGATGCTCTCGTCGGCTTCCTGGAACACCTCGACCCGGTTGCGGCCCCGGTCGTTGGCCGCCTTGCAGGCGGTCTCCGCGGCCGCGAAGGCATGCGTGAACTCCTGCGCGCGCGGCTCGACGGCGGCCACGCCCACGCTGATCGACACCGACAGCGTGCCATCGCCGATGCTGGCGCCCAGCTGTTCCGCGCTCTGGCGCAGCGCCTCGGCGAAGGCGGCCGCGTCGTCGAGTCCGGCCGGCAGCAGGATGGCGAAGCGGTCGCTGGAGATGCGCGCCGCCATCGCACCGGGCGTCAGGCGCTGGCGGATCAGCTCGCCCACCTGGGCGATGACCTTGTCGCCGATATGCATGCCGTAGGTGTCGTTGATCACGTGCGTGCGATTGATGTCCACGCCCAGTGCGCTCCACGAGCGCTGCTTGCTGTTTGGCTGCTGCAGGGCATTCTTCACCCGCAGCTCGAAGGCCGGACGATTGAACAGTCCGGTCAGGGCGTCGTAGCTGTTGGCGATCACGGCCGAGACGCGCCGCGCCAGGAGCTCGGCGAGCCGCGCCTGCCGCGGCGTGAATGCCGGCATCGAAAGCGGGCGGAACAGCGCCAGCACGCCGATCGCGCGGCCGTCCGGGCGGGCGATCGCGCAGGAAAGGATCCGGTAGACGTGCGCCGGGTTGCCGGTCTGCAGCTGCAGCTTGTTGACGATCACCGCTTCCCGGCGCAGCTGCGCGCTCGACATCAGGTGGCGGTGCGCGCGTGCCACGAGGCTGGCCTCGATCGCCTGGTCCGGCTGCTGGCGCACCAGGACGAGGTTCTTCTCCGGCACGATGATCGCCGCGAGACCGCCCTGGATGTGTTCGATCGCGCCGCGCAGCACCGCCTTGAGCTCATCGCCCCCGCCCTCCTCGTCCGGCGCGTCGCCACCGCTGACCTTGAGCAGCATGTCCAGGTCCTGGTCATGCTCGGCGAGCGAACCGCTCAGGCTGAGGATCTGTTCGCGGCTCTGCAGCTCGCGCGCCAGGATGTCCAGGGCCGGACGCACCATCGCGTGCACGTAGCCGAGGCTCCGCTGGTCTGTCTCGGTGCCGGGGCGACAGCGCAGCAGCACCGCGGCGAATATCCGGCCCTGATCGGCGCCGCTGCCGCGCCGCAGCCAGAAGATGTAGAGCGGTTCGCCGTGCGTGATCAGCACACCGGGCGAGGCCGGGTCTGCCGCGGCGGCGCGCATCGACTCGGCCACCAGCTTGCCCAGTGCCCCATCGACCGCCATCTCGTTGGACCAGAGCACATCGCCGGCCGCATCGAAAATTGAAACGCCGGTCATGCGCGGCAGCAACGCGCGCAGCAGCTGCGTATAGCTCTCGAATTCGGGCGCCCCGCGAAAGGCGCCCCTGATTTTGATTTTGTCTGTCATGGAGATCCGGTGCCGGTAGCAAGCTTCAGGCATGAGGCCGCCCGCACGCCTTGATGGGGTTCGCGGTTTAGTTCAACGAGCCGCCCCGGCCCCGCATGCCGGCCCTGTCCGGCCGATCCCAGTACGCTCCGGCGCCGTGACGCCGGTCTCAGTCGGGCCGCGGCCGCCGGAACCAGGGACGTGGATCGATCGGCTGGCCGGCGCGGCGGATCTCGAAGTACAGCTCGGGGCGGG
>DASWFL010000096.1:0-8510 GCA_036394255.1 Steroidobacteraceae bacterium | reverse complement strand
CGTGGCCGCGCGACTCCAGATAACGCCCATAGGCCACCGCCGTCGCCGGCGCCGCGGGCTCGATGTCGCCCGGCTGTTGCGCTTCCGCTTCGTCCGGAACGCGCGCGAGCAGCCGGCCGAGGTACCAGGGACCGCCGGCCTTAGGTCCCGTGCCCGACAGTCCGGTACCGCCGAAAGGCTGGACGCCCACCACGGCGCCGATGATGTTGCGATTGACGTAGATGTTGCCGGCCACAATGCGCTGCGTGACCTGCGCGATCGTCTCATCGATGCGGGTGTGCAGGCCAAAGGTCAGTCCGTACCCGGTCTGGTTGATGGCGTCGACCAGTGCATCGAGTCCGGCGCGCTGATAGCGCAGCACATGCAGCACCGGACCAAAAACTTCCCGCCGGAGTTCGCCGGGACTGCTGATCTCGATGAGCGCCGGCGCCACGAAACTGCCGTACGCGGCCGCGGCCGGCAGGGGGCGCTGCTCGATCGGGTGACCCTGCGCACGCATGGCCTCGATGTGCGCCGAGATCATCGCGCGCGCCTCGGGGGTAATGACCGGACCGATGTCCGTGCGCAGCCGGTCGGGATTGCCGACCTCGAGCTCGTGCATGGCACCCTTGAGCATCGCGAGCACCCGCTCGGCGATGTCATCCTGGAGGCACAGGATCCGCAGGGCCGAGCAGCGCTGCCCGGCGCTGTCGAAGGCCGAGGCCATCACATCGCCGACCACCTGCTCGGGCAGCGCCGAGGAATCCACGATCATCGCGTTCTGGCCGCCAGTCTCGGCGATGAGCGGGATCGGTCGGCCCTCGGGACTGAGTCGGCCGGCGAGCTGGCGCTGGATCAGGCGCGCGACCTCGGTTGAGCCGGTGAACAGCACCCCGCGGGTGGCGGCGTCGCCGACCAGCGCGGCGCCGGTCTCGCCCGCACCGGGGAGAAATTGCAGCACGCCCGCCGGGATCCCCGCCTCCAGCAGCAGCTGCACGGCGGCCGCGGCGATCAGCGGGGTTTCCTCCGCGGGCTTGGCGAGCACGGGATTTCCGGCGGCGAGTGCGGCGGCGACCTGGCCGGTGAAAATCGCCAGCGGAAAATTCCACGGCGAGATGCACACCACCGGTCCGAGCGGCCGGTGGTTGCCGGGCTGCAGGCGCTCGCGCGCCAGTGCCCCGTAGTAGCGCAGAAAGTCGACCGCCTCGCGCACCTCGGAGACGGCATTGGGCAGCGACTTGCCCGATTCGCGCACGATGAGTCCGAGGAGCCCTGCCCTGCGCTCTTCCAGCAGATCAGCCGCGCGCCACAGGGCCGCGGCGCGCACGGCAGGCGCTGTCGCAGCCCAGGCCGGCGCGGCCGCCGCCGCGCAGGCGCAGGCGGCGCTCACTTCGCTCAGGGAAGCATCGGCGACGGTCCCGACGAGGTCGCGATGATCGGCGGGATTGCGCAGCTCGCGGGCCTGGCCACCGCCGGCCGGAGCCGCCGCCGCCGCCGCGGACGCAGTGGCGCGGGGTGCCGCGCCGAGTACAGCCTGCGCATGGCGCCGTTCCGGCGCGCTCGCCCGGAGCGATTCCGACAGCCGCGCGAGCTGCTGCTCGTCGCTCAGATCCAGACCCATGGAGTTCGCGCGCTCGGCGCCGAACAGGGCGCGCGGCAGCAGGATCTGCGGGTGCGGTGCCCCCACCGGCTCGATGGCGCTGGCGACCTGCACCGGATCGGCGATCAGCTCGGCAATGGCGACCTGCGGGTCGAGGATGCGATGGACGAAGGAGCTGTTGGCGCCGTTTTCCAGCAGCCGCCGCACCAGGTAGGCGAGCAGCGTCTCGTGCGTGCCGACGGGCGCGTAGATGCGGCAGGGGCGATTGAGCCGGCGCGGGCCGACGACCTGTTCGTAGAGCGGCTCGCCCATCCCGTGCAGGCACTGAAACTCGTACTGGCCGTCGTGGAAGGGCTCGCCCCCCATGCTCATCACCGCCGCCAGCGTGTGCGCGTTGTGCGTGGCGAACTGCGGAAACACCGCGTCCGGGGCGTCGAGGAGTTTGCGCGCGCAGGCCAGGTAGGAAACGTCCGTGTACAATTTGCGGGTAAAGACGGGGAAATCCGCGTAACCGTCCACCTGCGCGCGCTTGATCTCGCTGTCCCAGTAGGCGCCCTTGACGAGGCGGACCATCAGGCGATGGCCGGAACGCCGGGCGAGATCGATCACCCAGTCGATCGCACTGTGGCAGCGCTTCTGGTAGGCCTGCAGCACGAAACCGATGCCGTTCCAGCCCTGCAGGCGCGGATCGAGGCACAGGGCCTCGAGCAGGTCGAGCGAGATCTCCAGCCGGTCGGCCTCCTCCGCATCGATGTTCAGCCCGATGTCGTAGTGCCGCGCCAGCAGGGCGAGTTCCTGCAGGCGTGGCAGCAACTCATTCATCACGCGCCCTAGCTGGGCGCGCGAGTAGCGCGGGTGCAGCGCGGACAGCTTGACCGAGATGCCCGGCCCTGCCAGCACGCCGCGGCCACCGCCGGAGCGGCCGATCGCGTGGATCGCGTGCAGGTAGGCATCGAAGTAGCGCTGCGCGTCGGCGGCGGTCGTCGCCGCCTCGCCCAGCATGTCGAAGCTGTGCCGAAAACCCTTCGCTTCCAGCTTCCGGCTGTTGGCGAGCGCCTCCTCGATGGTCTGGCCGCAGACGAATTTCTCGCCCATCAGCCGCAGCCCCAGATCCACGCCCTTGCGGATCAGCGGCTCTCCGCCGCGGCCGATCAGGCGCGTGAGCGCGGCGCTGAGGCTGAATTCCGAGCTGGTCGCGGTGAGCTTGCCGGTGATCAGCAGTCCCCAGGTGGCTGCATTGACGAACAGCGAGGGGCTGTTGCCGACGTGGGCCTGCCAGTCGGCCGTGGAGATCTTGTCGCGGATCAGCGCATCGCGCGTCGCCGTGTCTGGAATGCGCAGCAGGGCCTCGGCCAGGCACATCAGCGCGATGCCCTCCTGGCTCGACAGGGAGTACTCCTGGATCAGGCCCTCCACGCCCCCGCTGGCCTTCTTCCGGCGCAGCGCGATCACGAGCTTGCGGGCCCTGGCCTGGACGCCGGCCGCGGCGGCCGGGGGCAGGCGGGCCGCCGCCAGGAGCGCTGGCAGGCATTCCGGTTCGGGCCGGCGGCAGGCGGCCGTTATGCGCTCACGCAGCGGGCTCTGCGCACGCAGCTCCGCGGCGAATGACTCGAAGGGTCGCGGCATAGCGCCGCCTTCACTCGCACCCACGGTCCTCAGCCTCGCCCCAGCACCGGCACCATGTTGGCTACGAAGAAATCGATCAGCGCCTTGACGGCCGGCATGCGCGCGCGCCGCAGGTCGGTGACCGCATGCAGTTCGAGCAGATCGGCAACCTGCCATTCGGGCAGCACGCGCTCGAGCTTGTTCATGGCCAGGCCCTGTCGGCACAGGAACTCGGGCAGCACGCCGATGCCGACGCCGGACACGGTCGCCGCGTGCACGACCCACGGATCGGTGACGATCAGGCGCGGTGTCAGTGCGACCTGCGCCCGCGTGCGGCCGCGATGCAGGCGCAATTCGGTGACCTGCTGGCCCGGCACCAGCAGCGCGTGGCGGGCGAGATCGCCGGGCTGCTTCAGCTCCTCATGCGCGCGCAGATACGCCGGCGTTGCGCACAGCACCACCGGGGGACGGCCGAGCGCGGTCGCCACGAGACCATCGATCCTCGGCGGACCGTTCTGGAACAGGACGTCCCACTGCTCGCCGGGCTCCTCGGGCATCGCCAGCGCCATCTCCACTTCGAGCGGGATATCCGGATAGCTTTCCATGAAGCGCGGCAGGAGAGGCGCGAGCAGCACGCGGCCGTAGGCGGGATCGGCCAGCACACGCAGGCCAACCCGATCCTCGGTCATCGGTCGCATGGTTCGCCGGGCGGCGGAGGTTTCGGCAGCGACCCGCTGCGCGTGGGGCAGGAGGGCGCGGCCCGCGGCGGTGAGCGCGATGCGGCGCGTGGTGCGCGTCAGCAGTCGTGTGCCGACCCGCTTCTCCAGGCTCTGGATTGCGCGGCTGACCGCGACTTTGGGGACGCCGAGTGCGCGAGCGCAGGCGGTGAAGGAGCCCAGTTCGACCACCTCGGCAAAGGCGGCCAGCTCAGAGGGGAGCCACATAGCTGTAACATATATGAATCAATACTCTCATTTCAAGCGGTCTTTGACGCACAAGGGGCCCTATACAGAGCCTCAGGTGCGCATCGCGCTGCGCAGCCCCTCGATGAACATCTGCACCGCGAGAGTGACCAGCAGCAGCCCCATCAGGCGTTCCAGCGCCAGCAGTCCCCGCGCGCCGAGAAAGCGGCTGAGTTGTCCGCCCAGAATCAGGATCGCCGCGCTCGCGAGCCAGGCGCAGGTCAGCGCCAGCAGCCACACGGGCCAGCGCTGCGGGTCGCGGCTCATCAGCAGCAGGAGCGTTGCGAGGGCGGAGGGGCCGGCGACATAGGGAATCGCCAGTGGCACCAGGAAGGGCTCACCTTTGACATGTTCGGCGAGCGAATGCTCGGGCGAGGGAAAGACCATGCGCAGCGCGATCAGGAACAGCACCAGCCCACCGGCGATGGTGAGGGCCGGGCCCGTGATGTTGAGCGCGTGCAACAGATGCTCGCCCGTGAACAGGAACAGCACCAGCACCCCGTAGGCGATCAGCAGTTCGCGGGCTACCACGCGCTTGCGGCGCTTGGGCGGGACGGTCTGCAGCGCCGTGACGAACAGCAGGATGTTGCCCAGCGGATCCATGACGAGGAACAGCAGAATGGTGGCCGAGATCAGCGACATTGCGGATCACTTCCCTAGGTGGTGCAGTGGCGCAAGCCGTATACCATGGATAGCGGGCGCGACCAATCCGTTCGCGTGGAGCCGCATATGAAATCTCGACCAGCAGGTTATCCATACGCCGTTTGGCTGCTCTGGGGCGGACTCGCCCTCAGCTCGGCCGGTCTCGTCGGGGCACAGCCGGTCGCGCAACCGGCGCCGGTTGCCGCAGTGCCGGTCGCGCTGCCCTACCTCAGTCCGCGGCAGGTCGATTCTGTGGCACTGCTCGAGCCGCCGCCGGCGGCCGGTAGCGAGGCGGCCAGCCAGGACCTCAAGGCGGTGCTGGCCACGCAGCGCGCCGCTCATGCCCAGAACACGACCGAGCGCGCCGAGGCCGACGCACAGGCCAGCTGCGGGCGGGTGGCGGATGTGCTGCGCCTGAACTCAGGCAGCACTGTAGCCCTGGCATTTGCCACGCGTGCCGCGCTGGAGGCGTCGGCCGCCACCGGGGCCGCGAAGCGCTATTGGCATCGGGCGCGCCCTTACGTGGTGAGCCCGGAAGTCGAGCGCCCCGGCGGCATCGCCACCGGCAGTCCAGCGGGTGCAGCTGAGGCCAAGGCGTGGGAATACACGTCGTACCCCAGCGGCCACGCGGCCTTCGGTGCGGCCTGCGCGATCGTGCTGGCGCAGATGGTGCCGGAAGAGCGCGCCGCGCTGTTCGCACGCGGCCGCGCCTACGGACAATCGCGCGTCATCATCGGCGCGCACTTCCCCAGCGACGTCGAGGCCGGTCACCTGATCGGCACCGTTGCAGCAGCCTTCCTGCTGCAGAGCCCGCAGTTCCAGAGCGATCTGCGTGCGGCGCGCGCCGGCCTGCGTCAGTCGCTGGGCCTGCCGGCCGAGCCACCGACCCTGGCACCTTGAGATCGTGCGCCAAGACTGCGCGCTGAAAGATGGCGCGCCGGCCCTGTCGGGCATCCCTCAGGGGCGAAGCACCGCTGATGTGGGGCTTCGTGTTTTGAATTCAACCGTTACATGTAACGCGTTACATGTAACGCCTCGAAATCCAGGACAGATACACGAGCGAACGGTGGCGCCGCAGGAAGCGCCGCAGGCAGCGCCGCACTGCCGCCCCGGGCGATACCCCCGCCACGGCCGCACCGGCACAAGGCAACCGCCTAAGCGCGGTAGGGCGTCGCTACCGGGCACTCGCCGGCGCCGGGGCCGGTGATGCCGGCGAGGCCAGTGCCGCGAGCACCGGTGCGGTGTCCGGGCGTACGCCGCGCCAGAGCAGGAAGGATTCCGCCGCCTGCTCGACCAGCATTCCCAGTCCCATCAGGGTGCCGGCGGCGCCGGCGGTGCGCGCCCAGCGCATGAACGCCGTCTCGCCAGCGCCATAAGCGAGGTCGTAACAGAGCGTGCGCGGGCCGCAGGCTTGCGCGGGCACCGGCGGCACTTCACCGCGCAGGCTCGCGGAAGTGGCGTTGATGATCAGGTCGAAAGCGCCGCCGGAAGCGCTGCTGTCCTTGATCGGGCCGAGGTCGGCGAATTCCTGCGCCAGTTGCCGCGCCCGCGCCGGGTTGCGATTCTGGATCAGGAGCTCGGCGACGCCGCCCTGGAGCAGGGGAGCGATCACGCCGCGCGCGGCACCACCCGCGCCGAGCAGCAGCAGGCGCGCGCCGGTCAGCGCGTAGCCCAGGTTAACCGTGAGATCGCGCACCAGGCCGGCCCCGTCGGTGTTGTCGCCGAGCAGCGCGCCGGCCTCGGCGCCGGTGTCGGCGGCGAGCGTGTTGACCGCGCCTGCGCGCCGGGCACGGGGCGTGAGGCGCGCGGCCAGGGCCAGCGCAGCTTCCTTGTGTGGGACGGTCACATTGAGTCCTCGGCCGCCGCCGGCAAAAAATTCGCGCACCGCCGCGGCGAAGCCTGCAGCCGGTACGTCGATGAGTCCGTACTGCATCGACTGGCCGGTGGACTGCGCGAACAAGCTGTGGATCTGCGGCGAGCGGCTGTGGCCCAGCCCGTGGCCGATCACGGCATATCGGTCAATGCTGTTCATGCGCAATCCATTGAACCAGTGTCCCGCCCTGGCGCGCGGCGCCGAGCGCGGCGCCGAGCTCAGGAAGCCACTGCCGCATCTCGGCGTCAAGCTGCCAGGGCGGGTTGATGATCAGCAGCCCCGAGCCGTTGAGGCCGACGCGCGCGTCACGCGGATGGAGCCACAGCTCCGCGACGAGCGCGGGCGGCGCGAGCCGGGCCGCCAGGCGCGTCAGCCAGGGCGCCAGCCCAGGCTGGTCCTTGATCGGATACCACAGCGCGACCACCGCATTCGCCAGCCGCTGCAGCGCGGCGTCGATGCCGGCGATGGCGCGCACCAGGTCATCGCCCTGTTCCTCGTAGGGCGGATCGATGAACACCAGCGCGCGCCGCTCCGGCGGCGGCAGGTGCGCGCCCAGGCCCGCATAGCCATCCGCGCATTCGCAACGCATGCGCGGGTAGTGCTGTAGCGTGCGTTCGAGCGCACGGCATTCGGCCGCCTGGATCTCGCAACACCAGCCCCGATCCTGCGGCCGCAGCGCCCTTGCAGCCAGGAGCGGCGAGCCCGGATATTGCTGGGATTGGTCCGCGCGCGGGCAAAGCTGTTCGACGGCGGCGAGGTAGGCCGTGATCGTGGGGCTTGCGCAGGCGGCCTCCCGCAGTACACCGATGCCGAGACGCGCCTCGGCGCCCTGGTGCGTGTCGGCACTGTTGAGATCGTAGCGCCCACGGCCGGCGTGGGTTTCCAGATACAGGAAACCCTTGTCCTTGCGTTGCAGGGCCGCGATCAGCGCCAGCAGCGTGACGTGCTTGTGCACGTCGGCAAAGTTCCCCGCATGGTAGCCATGACGATACTTCACGTCCGCGCCCGCGGCGCCTGCGCGCCCTTTGGCAGGCCCTAGTGGCGCCTGCTGCTGGTTTTCTTCAGCGGCGCCTTCTTCCTGGCCGCCGCCGGCTTCGGGCGCCTGGCCCGGGCGCCGGCCGCCGCGGTCGTCGCCATCCTGGCCTTTCTGGCCGGCACTTTGATCGCAGGTGCCGCTGTGCCCCGCGCGGCCGCCGTGCGAGCGGCGGCGGCTGCCGCGCTCGACCTCGCGCCAGCCGGAGTGCCAACCGGAGCGCCAGCCGGAGCGCCCGCGGCAGCGCCTGCCGGGGAGCCCGCTGCTGCACCGGCCGCCGCGGCTTTCGCCGGCAGCCTGCGCCCGAAGCGGCCGCGCGCATTCTTCGCCGGCGCCGCGGCCAGCAGGGCCTGGCATTCCTCCAGCGTGAGGGTCTTGGGGTCACGATCCTTGGGCGCGCGCGCGTTCTTCGCGCCGTCCGTGATATACGGCCCATAGCGCCCGTTGAGCACCTGGATCTTCGCTGCGACAAAGTCCTGGATGATGCGATTGGCGTCGGCGATCGCCTTGGCCTGGATCACCTCGAGGGCGCGCTCGAGGGTGATGGTGTAGGGATCGTCTTCCTTCAGCGAAACGTACTTGGCGCCGTACTTGACGTACGGGCCGAAGCGGCCGATCGCGGTGAGCACCGTATCGCCCGTGGCGGTGGTACCCAGCGTGCGTGGCAGCTTGAACAGTTCGAAGGCGTCGGCGAGCTGGATGGAATCCATCTTCTGGCCCGGGCGGAGCCCCGCAAAGCGCGGCTTTTCCGCGTCATCCTTGGTGCCGATCTGCACGAAGGGGCCGAAACGCCCCATCCGCACCGTGATCGGCTTG
>DASWFL010000095.1:0-3118 GCA_036394255.1 Steroidobacteraceae bacterium | reverse complement strand
GCTTTCGTTCCAGGCCAGCCACGATGCGCTGACCGGCCTGATCAACCGCCGCGAGTTCGACAACCGCCTGCAGCTCGCCTTGCAGGGCGCGCGCGACGGTGAGGGCACGCACGCCCTGCTGTACGTGGACCTGGACCAGTTCAAGGTGGTCAACGACACCTGCGGCCACAGCGCCGGCGACCGGCTGTTGCGCGACGTGACCGCGCTGCTGCAGCTGCACGTGCGGGCCGCGGATCTCATCGCCCGGCTCGGCGGCGACGAATTTGGAATCCTGGTGCAGCACTGTTCCATGGATCAGGCGCTGCGCATTGCGGACCAGATACGCCAGGCGGTGCGCGACTACCGCTTCACCTGGGAGCAGAACACCGCGAGCATCGGCGCGAGCATCGGCTTGGTCGAGATCAACGGCAAAAGCGAGAGCGTCGCCAGCCTGATGAGCGCCGCCGACATCGCCTGCTATGCCGCCAAGGACGCCGGACGCAATCGCGTCCACGTCTATGATTCCAGCGAGGTGTCGGGCCGCCACCGTGAAATGTACTGGGTCAGCCGTGTCACCCGCGCGGTGGACGAAGGCCGCCTGGAGCTCTATAGCCAGCCGATCGTCCCGATGCGTGCCGACTCGCCGCAGCTGCCGCCGTTCATCGAATTGCTGGTGCGGCTGCGCGATGACGACGGCGAGCTGGTACTTCCCGGTGAATTCATTCCCGCCGCGGAACGCTACAATATCGTCAGCGCCATCGACCGCTGGGTGCTGGAGCACGCCGCCGCGCGCTTGCGCGAGCACCGGGCCGCCGGCCTGTCACCGCCGCTCCTGGCGATCAACCTGTCGGGCAATTCCATCTGCGAACGCAGCTTTCTCGACCATGTGCTGGCGCAGGTCGACGATCCGCTGATCGGCAGGAATCTGTGCTTCGAGATCAGCGAGACTGCCGCGATCACCAGCCTCTCCCAGGCGGTGTTTTTCATGCAGGAAGTCAAGAAGCGCGGCTGCCGCTTTTCGCTCGATGACTTCGGCACCGGCATGTCCTCGTTCCACTATCTCAAGAGCCTGCCCGTGGATTTTCTCAAGATCGACGGCCAGTTCATCGGCAGCCTCGCCACCGATCCAGTGGATCGCAGCATGGTCGAGGCGATCACCAAGGTGGCCGGGGCGTTGGGGATAGCCACGATAGCCGAACGCGTCGAGACTGCCGAGGCGCTCGAGCGCCTGAAGCAACTCGGTGTCGACTTCGCCCAGGGCTACCATCTGGCCAGACCCGAACCCCTGCGGGCCGTGGGCGGCACAGCTGGGGAGAGCGCAAAGCGCCTGCCCTGAGCAGCGGCGCTATTGGCGCGGCGGCTCCGATCCGGCTAGCATTCGCGCCCCGCGCAGGGATTGTGCGTTCGGCAGGATTCCGCCCCAGATGAGCGTTGTCACCCGCTTTGCCCCCAGCCCAACCGGCTTGCTGCACATCGGCGGGGTACGCACGGCGCTTTTTTCCTGGCTGTATGCGCGGCATCACGGCGGCAAATTCATCCTGCGGGTGGAAGATACCGACCGCGAGCGCTCCACGGATGAGGCGGTGCGCGTGATACTGGAGGGCATGACCTGGCTGGGACTCACGGCCGATGAAGGCCCGTACTACCAGACACAGCGCTTCGAGCGTTATCGTGCGGTGCTGGCGCAGTTGCTGGGCGCCGGCCACGCTTATCGCTGCTACTGCTCCAGGGAGGAGCTGGACGCTATGCGCCAGCGCCAGCTGGCGGCCAAGCAAAAGCCCCGCTACGACGGCCGGTGCCGCGACCGTGCGGATGCACCCCAGGGCGTCGACCCGGTCATCCGCTTCAGAAATCCGCTCGACGGCGAGGTCGTGGTCGACGACCAGATCCATGGCCGGGTGGTATTCCAGAACAGCGAACTCGACGATCTGATCATTGCGCGCTCGGACGGCAATCCCACCTACAACTTCTGCGTCGTCGTCGATGACATGGACATGGGCGTGACCCACGTGATCCGTGGCGATGATCACCTGAATAACACGCCGCGGCAGATGAACATGCTGCGCGCGCTCGCCGCGCCCATGCCGGCGTACGCGCATGTGCCGATGATCCTCGGTGCCGACGGTGCGAAGCTTTCCAAGCGCCATGGCGCGGTCAGCGTGCTGCAATACCAGGAGGAGGGCTACCTGCCCGATGCACTGCTCAACTACCTGGTGCGCCTGGGCTGGTCACACGGTGATCAGGAGGTCTTCACGCGCGAGGAGATGATTGCGGCCTTCGACATCAGGGACGTGAACAAGGCGGCCGCGGCCTTCAACCCCGAGAAGCTCCAGTGGCTCAATCAGCAGCACATGATGCGTGCCCCAGTCGCGCAGCTGGCGGCCGGGTTGCGCGAGAGCCTAAAGCGCCTGGACGTGCCGAGCGATGACCTGCCGCTGCTGGAAGGCGTCGTCAACGCCCAGCGTGAACGGGCCAGGACCCTCACGGAGATGGCGCAGAACAGCCGCTTCTTTTTCCAGGACTTCGCGCATTACGACGACAAGGCGGCCCGCAAGCACCTGACCGCTGACGCAGTGCCGGTGCTGACGGCAATGAACGAGGAATTGACGGCGCTGCCGGATTGGAACGCCGGTGCCATCCACAATGTGCTCGACGCGCTGGCCGGCCGGAAGGACTTGCCGCTGGGCAAGGTGGCGCAACCGCTGCGGGTGGCCATCTCGGGCACGGCGATCTCCCCGCCGATAGACCTGACTGTCGCGCTCCTGGGCCGGGCAAAGAGCCTGGAAAGGCTGCGGCGGGCAATCGACTTTGCCTCTGCCAACTGATCCTTGACAGGCTCCAGGCCGTTGCGTACCGTCGCGCCCTTTCGTGGGGCCATAGCTCAGCTGGGAGAGCGCTTGCATGGCATGCAAGAGGTCGGCGGTTCGATCCCGCCTGGCTCCACCATCTGTTCCCATTTGCGTTTCGGCGTCCCCATCGTCTAGAGGCCCAGGACATCGCCCTTTCACGGCGGTAACAGGGGTTCGAATCCCCTTGGGGACGCCACACCGGGCGCGCAAATGTCCGGGGCAGCTTTCGCGCCGCAGCTGAAGCTGCATTAAATCCCGTAATCCTGGGTTCAACGCGTCAGCTGGATGGA